>NZ_JBHMIV010000012.1:0-135366 GCF_048060475.1 Nocardiopsis sp. LOL_012
GTTCGGGGTCGATGGCACCGCTACCGCGAAGTCGTCGCCTTTAGTCCTTGATTTCGCTGTTTCCCCAGTTCAGGGTAGATTTTGTGCTTCACTGTAAATTGATATGAATAGTTCTTTTTGCCCGTTTTCGAGATTGATCGTCCCGGGCAGATTCCGCCGTAGGGTGAAATCGGGTGTTTCATTTCTCCGTAGAGCGAAGCTCGGCACGGATTGGCGTCGCCGGGGCGGGGCGGAGTCGAGTTCCGGCGTGCCGGGTGAGCTTCCGGTATCGAGGGTCCGTTGTGTACCACTGGAACATGAGCGAGATGCAGGTGGAGTCCATCCGCCAGGTCCGTGACCACATCGCCGACGTCGTCGATCGCGCCGACCGGGAGGACGTGACCACGGTGATCACCAGACGGGGGAAGAGGTCGCCGCCGTCGTCCCCATCCACGTTCTGCGCCGTTACCAGTGCTTGGAGGAGCAGGAGATCCTCCGCATGCTCCAGGAGCGGATGGCCAACCCCGAGTCGGGCATCCCGATGGAGGATGTGATGGCGGAGATCATGTCGGACACCGGTCGAGTATCTACGACGACATCTGATCACCCGCCCCCCCTTTCCGATCGATGCCTACGGGCGAGGAGACCAACTTCGCCATAGAGCGGAGCGCGGGACTGCTTGCAGAATTTTGCAATGTTTCGGTCCTTATGCTGGAATCAGGGGCCGTGCCCGCCTGTTCAGGGCGATCGTTTCCGACCGGATGGACACCCCCGTGCATCTCTCATCGTCCCGAACGGCAGTCAGACCCTCCCTGGTCGAAGCGGCCTTCGCTGCTCCGTGCCGTGAGGACGGCTGACGGCCATGGACGACCACCCCTGGCAGGGCATGCTCGTGGGGTGCGCGCTGTCGCTGCTCTTCTTCCTCGCAGCCTGGTTCTCCTACAGGGAAGTTCGACGGGATCCAAGGGTTCTTCTACAGGTCCATGCTGCATCCCTCCCAGATAGAGGAGGAGAAGAAGAAGTAGACCTGGAAATTGAATAAATACTTTGTGAAGGGGCTTTTGTTCTTCTGCGGTGCCTCCGCGTTGTACCAGGTGGTCCGGTATCCGTTCTGCTTGGTCTTCGGCTGCTGAGGCTGCCTGCCGCGTCCCCTGGCGCCTCCGGGACCGCGCGGATCGTTACCCGGTGGAGTCCGATCCCCGAACGCCCTGTTCGGCGGGGTCCGTGTCGCTCCTCCGGGGGCTCTGACCAGCTTGGACGGGCTTGGAGCCGCTTGCGGCGGTTTACGGTGGTTGGGTAGCTTTCGCGAGGATTGCGGGATCACGAGGAGCGGGGTGCACCCATGGCGGGCGAAGACGTGAAGACCGGAAGGGTTCTCCGGAACCGGTGGACGGCGGGGTTCGGGATCGCCGTGACCGTGATCTTCCTCCTCGCCTGGCTGTTCATGGTGGTGTTCGAGGCCTTGGACGGCGAGCCGCTGCGGGTGCAGAACCTCCTGTTCATGGCGGTCTTCTTCCCCTTCTTCTGGTGGTTCTTCCTCAAGGTCACCTTCTTCACCCGCGTCGAACTCACCAGCGACCGCGTCGTCGTGAAGAACGTCTTCCACCGGGTGGACATCCCGGCCCGCGAGATCACCGCAGTGAACGGGAAGGGCCGGCTCCGGATCGAGACCAGGGGCGGGCAGGCGTTCTCCTGCTTCAACCTGGACGGATCACTGCTCGGCAGGCTCACCGGACACTCGACAAACCAGCGGTGCGCCCGTGAGATCGAGGACTTCCTCGCCGCCGACAAGAAGGCCGGCCACCGCTCCCGTAGGGAGGAGATCCGCACCGCGCCCCACCTGAACCTCGAATTCCTGCTCGGGGCGGTCCTGTTCGGGTTCGTGGTGCCGCTCCTGCTCAACCTGCTCCCCGCCTGAGGGCCGGGGCCGCCGACCGGCGTGGACCGTACATTCCAGGACGTTTCGAACTTCGTCGTATGCGCTGGCCACGGGCGTGTTACGGATGATCTGACATCCGCACACTGCCCGAGGAACAGTTCCATGACGACTCTCATCCCGGTCCTGGCCGTCCTTCTCACCATGGTGGCCGGGGCCGTGCTCGCGGTGCGCCGGTTCCGCGTCAGCGACGACTACTCCGGCGGCTCGGTCGGTATCGTCATCGCCCCCTGTGTGCTCGCCCTGTACCTGGTGGCGGCGGCGATGGGCGTCGTCATCGGCTGGGAGGACTTCAAGGACTCCCAGGACGGCGTCGCCACCGAGGCGGGCGCAGCCCAGGCGCTGTACTGGAGCACCACCGCCCTGCCCGAGGAGGACGGGGAGGCGGTCCGCGACAGCCTGCGCACCTACCTGTCCACGGTGGTGGAGAAGGACTGGCCCATGATGGTGAACGCGGGCGAGCTCAGCGCCCAGGGGGACATGGCGCTGGCCGACCTCACCGCGTCGGTGCGGGTCCTGCCCGAGACCGAGAACAGCGACGGGCTGGACCGGCTGACCGCCCGCCAGGAGCTCACCAACCTCAGCGACGCGCGTATCGCGCGGGCCGACGCCGCCGGGGACGGCATCCCCGGCCTCGTCCTCATCATCACCGTGCTCACCGCGATCCCGGTCGCCGTCCTCCCCTTCGCGATGATCAAGAAGGGTGCGAGCGTCGCCTACTTCTGGGCCGCGGTCAACCTGGCGTTCGTCTTCGGCACGGTGGCCCTGCTCTTCTTCATGGGCAACCCCTACGCCGGTGTCCTCGCCACCGACGCCGAAGGGATCGAGGGCACCCTCGCCGCCTTCGAGCGGGCCGACCGCGCCATGCTCGGCCTCGGTTAGCCGGGAGGCCCGTGCCGTCAGCCACCCGAGCGCGCGGCGGCGGCCCGGCCCGAACCCATGGCGGTCAGGGCGCCGATCACGGCGATGACCGCCATGGTGCGCATGGGGGTGAACGCCCCGGCCGCCTGGGAGCCGCCGGGCGCGGACAGGTCGGCCAGGATCTGCTCCCGTGCCTGGTCGGGGACCTCGGGCGGCGGCGGAGACGCCGAGGACTCCTCCGGAGCGGGCTCGGAGGGCTCCGGCTCCACCGGGGGATCCTGCCGTTCCACAGCGGGCTCCGGCCGGACCGCGGCCGCAGTCGCGGGAGGATCCGCGGGCTGCGGCTCCACCTCAGGGGGTGCGGGGGCCGGCGTCTCCTCCTCCGGGACGGGCTCGGGTTCGGGGTAGGGCTCCGGTTCCGGCGCCGGGGGCTCGGCCGGGGCGGGGCACAGAGGCGGCGTTCCCACGTGCACCACCACCCGCACCCCGTCGGCACACACCAGGACGTAGGAGCCGGGCCGCACCACCGCGTGTCTGTCCTGGAGCCGCACGGCGGTTTCGTCGGACCCCACCGACACCTCGGCGTCGCCCGTCACGATCTCCACCCCCGAGGGCCCCACCTCCACCCGGGGGCCGGTCTCCTGGGCGAGCGAGGCGGGCGCGGAGCACGCGAACAGGAGCGCGCTCAGGGCCGTGAAGCCGCAAAAGCGGAGGAAGGGGGGCATATCACTCCTCGTGGTGGCGTGGGTTCACATGGTGATCGTACGCCGCCCGTCCCACTTCCACCTCCCGAAAACTCAAGGAGAGTGCAGACGCAGGACCGCGTGCTCGGCCCACTCGGGCGGGCGTGCCAGCCGCGAGCACACCGCCATCGTCACGAACGCCAGCGGAACCGTCCACGCGGCGGGCTGGGCGAGCAGGACACCCGGCAACCAGGACGGCGCCTCCGCCAGGATCGACCACCCGACCGCGCCCGTCGCCGTCACCGCGCCCACGACCAGCCCGGCCGCGGCTCCGGGCAGGGTCAGGCCGCGCCACCAGATCCCCAGGACGAGCAGCGGACAGAACGTCGACGCCGCCACGGTGAACGCCCACAGCACCAGCACGTTGATGTCGATCCGCTGGGCGGGCAGCGCCAGCACCACCGCCACGCACGCCCCCACCGCCACCGCTAGCCGCAGCCGCGGCACGCTGCCCTGGAACAGGTCGTGGGACAGGCCGCCCGCCAGGGCCAGCAGCAGCCCCGAGGACGTGGACAGGAACGCCCCGAACGCGCCCGCCGCCACCAGCGCGGTCATGAGGGTCCCCACCGCCCCCGGCTCGGCCTGCGCGGGCAGGACCACCGCGACGGTGTCGGTGCCCCGCAGCAGCACCAACTGCGGGGTGAGCACCCGCCCCAGCAGCCCGTACACCGTCGGGAACAGGTAGAACAGCCCCAGCAGCGCGATCACCCCCACCGCCACCCGGCGGGCGACCCGCGCGCTCGGGCTGGTGTGGAAGCGCATGATGACGTGCGGCAGCCCCATGCACCCGAACGTGATCGCCAGCAGCGTCGACCACGTCTCGAACACGGGGTGCCCGCCGGTGTCCAGCAGGGGGGTGCTCCACCGCTCGCCGCCCAGGTCCGGCAGCCCCGCCGGGTGCGGCACGGGGGCACCGGCCGGGAACACGTACTCCGTGCCCTCCTCGGCGGTGTGCTCACCCGCCGCCAGCTCCACCTCGGCCCCCGAGGAGTCGGTGACGGTCACCGGCCGGTCCAGGTCGAACCGGGTACCCACGGTGAACTCCACACTCGTGCTCTCGGGGAAGCGGGTGCCCCACTCCGGGTGGAGCGCCTCCGAACGCGTGTCCGCGCCCGCGACCACCACCAGGTAGACGGCGGGCACCGCGATGAAGCCCAGCTTGACCACGTAGTGGAAGGCCTGCACGTAGGTCGCCGACCGCATCCCCCCGACGGCGATCGACCCGCTCACCACCAAGCCCGCCAATACCACGCCCACCCAGTACGGTGTGCCGCTCACCAGGGCGAACACCACACCGGCCCCCTTGAACTGAGGCACCAGGTACAGCAGCATGATCACCAGGACGACGCAGCCGCAGAGCTTGCGCAGCGGCGGCGCGCCCAGCCGGTACTCCGCGAAGTCGGGCACCGTGTAGGCCCCGGACCGGCGCATCGGCCCGGCGACCAGCGCCACCACGGCCACGTAGCCCGCGGTGAACCCCACCGCGTACCACATCGTGCCGAGCCCGTTCTTGAGCAGCAGCCCGGCCAGTCCGAGCACCGAGGCGGCCGACAGGTACTCCCCGGCGATCGCCATCGCGTTCCAGTTCGGGTTCACCCTGCGGGAGGCCACGAGGAAGTCCGATGCCGACCGCGCCGCCCGCACCCCGTAGAGCCCGATCGCCAGGCTCGTGACCAGGACCAGGCCGATGGTCAGGACGGAGATCACCGCTCGCCCCCGCCCGGGCCGTCCGCCTGGGACCGGTCCTCGGCGCGTTCGGCCGCGCGCACGTGCCACAGCGCGAGGCCGAACAGCAGCGGGTAGATCGCCACCGTCAGCAGTAGCCACGACAGCGGCAGCTCCGCGATCCGCACCTCCCCGAGTACGGGCAGCAGCGCGAACGCGCCGCTCATCCCGAACAGCAGCAGCGACAGCAGTGCCACCGTACGGACCGCGATCCGCCGCTGCCTGCGGAACAACCGCCGGGCCGCCTCGGCGTCGACGGGCTCGGGCAGGGGCAGCAGGTGCTGGGCCGGCCGGTTGCCCCGGGCGAGCGCCACCCGGGTCTGCGGGCTGGTGAGCTTCTCACGGCGCGGGCTCACGGCGCGGCCCTCCGGGGGCCCTCACCGTCCCCGGGACCTGGTGCGCCCTGTGGACCGGCGTGGGCGTGGGCGGCGCGGCCGAGCTGGTCCCTGCGTGCCGCCTCCTTCAGTTGTTCGCGCAGGTGTCGGCCGTGCCTGCGGCTCACCGGCACGTCCCCGGCAGGGGTGCCCGCCACCAGGCCCGAGGAGGACGTCACCCGCAGGTCCCGCACCCACGGGATGGCGACGAGGTACCCGCGGTGCACGCGCACGAACCCGGCGGCGGACCACACCTCCTCCAGGTAGGACAGCGACAGCCGGATCAGGTGGGTGCCGTCGGCGGTGTGCAGCCGCACGTAGTCCCCTTGGGCCTCCACGAACTGCACGTCGTCGCGTTTGACGAACACCGTGCGCCGACCGGTGTCGATCTGCACCACGTGCAGGTCCTCGGCGGGTGCCCCGGCGGCCGCGGGCCGGCGCAGTTGCGCGATCCGGCCCACCGCCTCGGCCAGGCGCTCCGGACGGATCGGTTTGAGCAGGTAGTCGACGGCGCCGATCCCGAACGCCTCCACGGCGTGCGCCTCGGAGGCGGTGACGAACACGATCGACGGCGGTTCCGAGAGCACGCTCAGCACCCGGGCCACGTCCATGCCGTCCAGCCCCGGCATGAGGATGTCGAGGAAGGCGGCGTCGATGCTCGTGGTGCCCAGCAGCCGTACGGCGCTCGCGCCGTTCTCCGCCACCAGCACCTCCGACACCTCGGGCATCTCCCCGAGCAGAGCGGCCATCTCCTGGCGGGTCGACGCCTCATCCTCCACCACCAGGACCCTCAGATCGGCCTTCACTGGGCCACCACCCCCCGGGTGAATCGCGGGACGCGCACGGTGACCTTCGTTCCCTCACCGAGCGCCGTTTCGATCACCAGACCGTACTCGGGGCCATAGACCGCCCGCAGCCTCTGGTCGACGTTGGCCAGACCCACGCCGCGGGTCTCCGGGCCGGTGCCCGCCAGGAGCGAACGGGCCAGGTCGGGGTGCATGCCGACCCCGTCGTCCTCGATCTCGATGACGCACAGCGGCCCCTCGCCATAACCGGACACGCTGATGTGGCCCCGGCCCTCCTTGCGTTCCAGGCCGTGCCGGACGGCGTTCTCCACGATCGGCTGCACCACCAGGAACGGGACGGCCACGGGCAGGATCTCCGGCGCGATGCGCACGGTGATGTCGAGGCGGTCGTGGAAGCGGGCCCGCTGGAGTTCGAGGTAGGTCTCCACCGCTTCGAGCTCGTCGGCGACCGTGGCGTAGTCGCCCTTCTCGGAGAACCCGTAGCGCAGGTAGTCCGCGAAGTCGGAGAGCAGTTGCCGGGCGCGGTCGGGGTCGGTGCGCACCATCGCCGCGATCACGGCGAGGGCGTTGTGCACGAAGTGCGGGGAGATCTGCGCGCGCAGCGAGCGCAGGTCCGCGGCGGCGATCCGGGCGCGGGCCCGGCGCAGTGCGGCGTGGTCCAGGTGCTCGGCGACCAGCGCGGCGGCGGCCTCCACGTCCGCCTCGACGGTCTCCCCGACGGCGACCAGGGCCCCGGAGAGCTCGTCGGCGACCATGAGCGGCGTGGCGTACAGCGGGGTGTCGTCGGCCATGCGCTCGCAGACCCCGCCCCCGTATTCGAAGACCTGGGCCAGCAGCGCATCGATCTGGGATGAGGGGATGTGTCGGCCGTGGGAGACGACCGGTCCGTCCAGGTCGGCCAGGACCACCCCGTCGACCGCGAGCAGCCGTCGCAGCCGCCGGGCCGCGGAGGGCGCGTCCCTGCCGTGCAGCCCGCTGCGCAGGTCGAGGCCCAGGGCGTGGATCCGGCGCATCAGTTCGACGCTCGCCTGCCGCTCCGAGGGCGCCGGGCGCCGCCGGGAGGGGAGCTTCCGCGACAGCCACCTTTTCGCCACGAATCGACCTTATCCCAGCGGAGTGTGTCGGTGGTCACGTCCGGGCGTCACCTTTCGTGGGTGAGGGCGCACACGGGGGAAGGGCGGGCCCGGGGGCGGGCCCGCCCCCCGTGGGAAGGGGCGGGCCCGGTGCGGGGTGGAGCCGGGGCGGCGGCCGCCCCCTGGGGTGGAGTGCGGTCCCGAGCGGCCGCCGTAGGCGGCCCCGGCTCCGGGGAGATGGTTCGGGGGCGGGCGCCCGGAGCCCGGGCGCCCGCCGGTCAGTGGCTGCTCGCCTTCTCCGCTCCGGCGCCGGTCAGGGCACGGACCTGGAGCATGGCGAACTTGTCGAAGTCCTGTTCCTTGGAGCTGAGCGTTCCCAGGACCGCGCACAGCAGGCCGAAGGGCACCGACACCAGCGCCGGGTAGGGCATCGGGAACCAGGCGAAGTCGGCGCCCGGGATGAGCGCGGTCTCCGAGCCCGACACCACCGGCGAGAAGAACACCAGGCCGACGGCGGAGACGAGGCCGCCGTAGATGCCTGCCAGGGCGCCCCTGGTGTTGAACCGCTTCCAGAACAGGCTGAGCAGCAGGGTAGGCAGGTTGGCCGAGGCGGCGATCGCGAAGGCCAGCGAGACCAGGAAGGCCACGTTGAGGTTCTGCGCGAACACTGCCAGGACGATGGCCACGACACCGATGCCCAGGGCGGTGAACTTGGCGACCCTGACCTCTTCGCTGCCGGTCGCCTTGCCCTTGCGCAGCACCGAGTTGTAGAAGTCGTGCGCCAGGGACGAGGAGGAGGCGATGACCAGCCCCGCCACGGTGGACAGGATGGCCGCGAAGGCCGCCGAGGCGATGAGCGCCAGCAGGACGGAGCCCGCGAACGGGCCGCCGATCTGTTCGCCCACGGTCTGGGCGAGCTGCGGGGCGGCCGTGTTGCCTCCCGGGTTCTGCGCGGTGATCGCCTCGTGGCCGACCAGGGCAGCGGCGCCGAAGCCGAGCACCAGCGTCATGAGGTAGAAGACACCGATGAGGCCGATACCCCAGTTGACCGACTTACGGGCGCTCTGGGAGTCGGGGACCGTGTAGAAGCGGATGAGGATGTGCGGCAGGCCGGCCGTACCCAGGACCAGGGCCATACCGAGGCTGATGAGGCTCAGCTTGTTCCACATGGTCGCGACGGCGTCGCCGGGCACCTCGACCCCGAACCGCAGTCCGGGCTCAAGGAGCGCCGCGCCGTGCTGGCTGGCGCTGGCCGCGTCGTTCATCAGCGCGCCCAGGTTGAACCCGTACAGCGACAGCGTGAGCAGGGTCAGCAGGGCCGCGCCGCCCATGAGGATGACGGCCTTGACGATCTGGACCCAGGTGGTGCCCTTCATGCCGCCCAGCGACACGTAGAGCGTCATCAGCAGGCCGACGACCACGATGCCGACGATCTTGGCGACGTCGGCGCTCATGCCCAGGAAGGTCTGCCCCTCCTGGATGCCCAGCAGCAGGGCGATGAGCGCGCCCGCGCCGACCATCTGGGCGAGAAGGTAGAAGATCGACACGACGACGGTGGACACCGCCGCGGCCGTACGGACGGGGCGCTGCTGCATGCGGTAGGACAGCACGTCGCCCATGGTGTAGCGGCCGGAGTTGCGCAGGAGTTCGGCCACGAGCAGGAGGGCGACCAGCCACGCCACCAGGAAGCCGATGGAGTAGAGGAAGCCGTCGTAGCCGAACAGCGCGATCATGCCGGCGATGCCGAGGAAGGAGGCGGCCGACATGTAGTCGCTGCCGATCGCCAGGCCGTTCTGGAGGGGGGAGAAGCCGCGTCCGCCCGAGTGGAAGTCGGTGGCGTTGCGGGTGTTGCGGTTGGCCCAGATCGTGATGCCGATCGTGGCCGCGACCATGAGGCCGAAGAGGACCAGGGTGACGAGGCGGGTGCTCTCGCTCGTCGCTTCCGCCGCGAGCATCATCGGGTGGCCTCCTCACTGCTGCGGACGAGCTCGTCGTGCAGCTCGGTGGCCTGGGGGTCGAGCTTGCCGCGGGCGTAGGACGTGTAGGCGACGGCGATACCGAAGGTGGAGACGAACTGGAGCAGGCCGAACACCAGCGCGAAGTTCACGTTGCCGAAGAGCACGGTGCCCATGAGGTCGCGTGCGAAGGCCGACATGAGCACGTAGAGGAAGAACCATGCCAGGAAGGCCGCGCTCATGGGGAAGACGAACCGGTACAGTCGGCGCTTGAGCTCGTTGAAGCGCGGATCGCTGTGCATGGCGATCAGCGCCTCCTCGGAGATGTCGCCGTTCGTCGGCGGACTGCCCGTCTGCTTCTCTTCTGCCATGTGTCCTCCTCAGGGGGATGAGCGGTTCCCGCCGGTTTCGTGATGATTGCGGCGGTGTGACCTGCGTTACTGGGAACTGTAAGGAGGGACACGCCGGGGGAGGAGGCGCTGTGGCTTCGTGAGCGCCGAACGCGGGGGTGGAGCGTCGAGCGGTCGCCCAGCGTGCGGCGAACGGTCGGATGGAGCGCTGAACGGTCGCCGAGCGGACCCTGGGGCGGGATGCGGCCGGTGGAGTGCGCCGCCCCAGGGCCGGGATCACTCGACCCAGGTGCGGACGATGTCGGCGCCGGCGCCGCCGGGGCCGGCGAAGTACTCGGTCTCGGTGTAGGTCGCCGATCCGTCCTCGTCGACGGTGCTCCGAACGAGGGTGAGGCGGGCACCGTCGCCGCCGATGCGGATGGTGCGGTGTTCGTAGCCGATCTCGAACTCGGTGTGCCCGGTGCGTCCGCCGGCCGCGACGTCGGTGCCGTCGTCGTCGGCGGCGGCGCCGGTGGCCGTTCCGGTGACGGCGGCCGCGGCGGCGGCGAGGGAGAGCAGGACCAGCCGGAAGGCGCGCGGCGCGTTGCGGGCGCGGCCGGTCCGGGCGGCGGTGCGTTGGGACGGTGCGGTGCGGTCCACGGTCAATGGGCGTCCTTCCCTCGGGGCGGCGCGTGATCGGGGAGGGCCGGCCCGCACGGGCCGGTCCTCCCCGGGTGTGCGTGCGTCGGCACGTGTCCCTCTCACGAGGGCGGCTTCGGGTCCAAGGCCCGTCGCCACAGTGGGAGCCTGTCCTATGCGTGTCGGAGGCGCGGCCAATGACACGCGCTTTCGTCACATTCCGTGACGGTGCTGGGCTCCTCAGTATCCGTCGCCGCCGCGCTTGCCGTGGCCGTCACCCCGGTCGCCGTCGTGGTGGCCGCCCTTGTCCCCGTACTTGCCGCCGTGGTCGCCGTCGTGGCCGACCGAGCTGACGTAGTAGCTGCCGTAGCCGTAGACGTGGCAGTGGTAGCGGAAGTAGTCGTGCTTGTGGCAGATCTGGTGGTAGCTGCTGGAGGACGACGCGGTGTCGGCCATCGCGGTGGACGGCACGCCGAACGCCAGCGCCGGGACCGCGAATCCTGCGAACAGGGCTCGTGCGATGTGCCTCCTGTTCATGGGATCCCCCTCTCGGTGCGCCGGGATCCGCGCACGGCGTGCCAGTCCGTCCGCGTTCCGCCCGTCCGGTCGACGGGGGCCCCTTGTACCCATGAACCCTGCCGAGGATCCGGGCGGAGCGGTAGGACGCCACGCGATGGCGACATCCCCACGTAAGCACACCGGGTGATGATTCGTACGCTTTGTGCGGTGGTTATGACTCTTTCTTTAGGGTTTCAACTTCTTAATGGAGTGATGCCCGATATGCGGACCCTATGACAAGGACTGTCATCGATATGACATTCGGCTCGCCACGTCGTGTCGGCCTCCGGGGACGCGGTCTAGATTGCGAGGTGTTCGGGCGCTACCGGTCCTTGCGGACTCATGGTGTTAAGCGTCTGGAACCGTATACAACTCATCATTTCGGAGATACAGATGACCTACAGGCAGGGCGATCGCGTCCAGTTCCGCAGCAGCCGCCACAACGACCAGATCCGCACCGGCCAGGTGCACGAGGTCCAGGGCAAGGGCCAGAACGCCCGTCTCACGATCACCGACGACGAGGACCAGCAGTCGGTCCGCGTCGAGGCGAACCAGATCGAGGGCAAGCTCTAACCTGGATCTCCTGAGTTCTCTGGGGCGCCCGGCCGTCAAGGCCGGGCGCCCCTCTCGTGCGCCTCTTCTCCCCGGTCCCGCCCGTCTCCGCCGGTGGGCCGTTAGCAAGCACCGGATTATGGTGCGTTTCCGGATGTGTTCCTCGGTAAAGGAATATTTTCGTTGTCTCTCGGTTCGGAGCGATGCGCCGTCCGGGGCCGTTACGCTCCGTCGTGTTGTAATCGCGGACAAGAGGAAGGCTGGCGTTCGCGTGGGGGGAGACGGCTGCGGCCGCCCGGACACGCACCGGTTCCACCACCGTGTACCGCCGTTGCGGTCCGCGGTGCACGCGGCGCGCGCCCTCCCCACTGCCTGTGGCTGTGCGGCCACACGTATCCACCGTCCACGTCGCCGGTCAGGCGAGCACGAGTTCGGGTGAGGGACCGTTGAACAACATGCAGGCGCCCAGTGTGGGGCGTGCGGAGGGCTACCGAGTCCCCGCACCGAGGACAACAGAGGAGACGGTCGACGCGGAGCGGCTCCACCAGGCCGAGTGGGTCGTCTCGTGTCTGGAGGGCCGCTCAGCGGCCCGGCCCGGCCGTGGAGCAATCGTGGCCCTGGCCTCCAGGCTGAGGACCCGTCTGCTCCGCCGCGGTGAGCTGGCCTTCCGCGAGGGGGACAGCGAGGCGGGGGTGTGGATCGTCCGGGCCGGGCGGCTCGAACTGGCGGTCAAGGGGCGCCAGCGTCCGCTGATCGTGCAGATCATGCGCTCGGGGGGGATCGACGGCGACATCCAGAAGCTGCTGGGCATGCCGTTCCCGTACCGTGCGCGGGCCCTGGAGGAGACCGAGTGCCTGACCCTGGCGCCCCGGGACTTCGAGGAACTGCTGACAGAGCATCCCCAGATCGCCCGGATGTGGATGTCCACCATGGCGGAGCGGCTGTCCTACTCGCACGACCGGATCGTGGGGATGCTCGGGCGCACGCTCACACAGCAGAGTTCCCGACTGCTGCTGGACGAGGCCGCCTCGGGGGTGGTCGACGTGCCCCAGCAGAAACTGTCGGAGATGCTCGGTGTCTGCCGTCCGTCGCTGAACAAGGTGCTCAAGGAACTGGAGGGGCAGGGCCTCATCCGGCTCCGCTACGGGGCCGTGGACATCCTCGACCCCTACGGGCTGGCCCAGCGGGCGGACTGAGGTACGGAAGAAGAAGGGGCGGGGGCCCTTTCGGGCCCCCGCCCCCGCGTTCTCCGACGTCGGGAACGCTACTCGGCGGCCTCGGAGGAGACGGCCTCGCGGCGACGGCGGGTCATGTACATGACCACACCGCCGGTCAGGGCGATGGCACCGCCGACCAGGGCGAGGTCCTCGGACGGACCGGTCGTGGCGAGCTCCTCGGGGGCCCCGCCAACAGCGGCGGCGCCACCCTCCTCCGCGACGGGGCAGGGGCCCTCGAAGGCGCCGCCCGGGCCGGCGCCGTCGCAGACCTCGTGGAACTCGGCGCCGTCGGCCTCGCTGTGGACGCCGGCACCGTCGTTGCCGTGGTGGTCGTCGCGGCCACCGCGGTTGGTGTCCTCGGCGGCCTGCTCGGCGTTGTCGTCGACGGTGTCCGCGGTGGCCACACCCGCCACCGACAGGGAGCCGCCGATGAGGGCGGCCATCGCGACCCCGGGCCAGAACTTCTTGTTCAGGACGGTGCGTCGAACGAGTTCAGACATTTGCACTCCTATGCATCGGATGCAGGTAGTCGCAGTTTTTCGTGGATTCGTCGGCTATCAGAACACCGGCACGCTGCTCCGGCGGGGGAAATGTGTCGCACTTACGACAGTTCCGTTGTCTTTTGCCTGAGCGAGGCAATTGAGGGCTCTTTCGTGGTGGTGCTCCGAGGGGTCCATGGGAGCTGGAATGGTTTTGATGGTGCTTCGGCAACTGCTCTCATGTATGGGGCAAAATGACAGAAATACTGTCGCTTCGATCACAGATAGGCCTGTGCGTCTGATTTCATGTGGTTATGTGGAGCCCGTTGCCGCTGAGCAGCCGGGTATTCCCGGATCTGCGCATCGGTGACCCGGGTTCCTTCCGAGGACTTCTGGAGGGGAAGACCCGGGGCGGGAACCGCCAGGCACACCGGAACCGGTGCGCCGGGTGGAACCGGCCAAGGGCTCGGACCGGGCCTCGGCCCGTCCGTTGAGCTAGGAGGTATTCCATGAAGTCGAAGACGATCGCCCGTGTCCTGGTCGCCGGTGTCGCGGCCCCGATGCTCGCTCTGGGTCTGCCGTCCGTCGCCATGGCCGACAGTTTCTGGCACGGTCACAGCTCGTTCGCCGGACCCAAGGGCGCGATGTCCCAGAGCATCACCGCCTTCGCAGGCAACGGCCACGGCTACGGCTACGGCGGCGGCTACGGCGGTTACGGCGGCGGGTCGTTCTACAAGGCGAAGGCCTCGTTCGCCGGCCCGCACGGCGCCGGGTCGCAGAACATCTTCAGCTTCGCCAACTAGTTGCCCGACAAGAGATAGGCGGTGACGGCCTCGCCGGGACGGAACGCCGGAGACGGTGGCCTTCCGCTCGGCCCGGCGAGGCCGGTCCGATCACCGCGAAGGGGGGTCCCGCCCGCGTGCGGGACCCCCGCTCACGCGTTTTCCTGCGGGGCGCGCCCCGGGGAGCGGTGGGAGTGGACGGAGGACGGACATGGACGTGAGGGCGACACCGGTGACCACGGGCCGGTTCAACGGCGCCGACACCGGCGATCCGCTGATCCAGCAGGCCGCATGGGTGGCCCGCTCCGTCGGCCGGGGCCCGGCGGCGCCGCTGACCCCCCGCGACCTCTCCGCGCTCGCCGCGTACCTGCACCGGCAGACCCTGAGCAGGGGCGCCGTGGCCTTCCGCGAGGGCGACCCCGCCTCACGGGTGTGGATCGTCCGCTCCGGCCACATCGAACTCTCGGTGGGCTCGGGGGACGAGCACACCGTCGTCGAGATCAGACACGCCGGAGACGTCGACGGCGACATCCAGTTCCTGCTGAACAAGCCCCTGCCCTACACGGCACGCGCCGCCGACGAGGTCGAACTCCTCTACCTCCGGGCCGCGGACTTCGAACGCCTCATGTCCGAGCACCGCGCCCTGGCCCGCAGGTGGCTCGCCAGCATCGCCGGCCGCCTCGACGCCAGCCAGATGCGGATCATGGACCTCCTGGGCAAGTCGCTGACCGAGCAGACCGCGCAACTGCTGCTGGACGAGGCCTCCAGCGCGGTGGTGCCACTGCCCCAGCGGACCCTCGCGGCGATGCTCGGGGTGCGCAGGCCCTCCCTCAACCGCGTCCTGAAGAGGCTGGAGCGGGAGCGGCTCATCGAGATGCGCTACGCCGCGATCGAGATCCTGGACCCCGACGGCCTCGTCAAGAAGGCTCGCGGTGACGCAGGACACTGATTCGGTCATCTAGGAGACAGTTCGACTGCGTTTGGGCCGTGAGGGTGCTTGATTGGTTGGTGGTTGCGGATACAACCATTCTCCGTTGCAAAGGAGCAGACCATGGCCAAGCGCAGCGCACGCCGTCTGGCGGCCGCGGTCCTCGCCGCTCCCGTTCTGGCTCTGGCGGCACCCGCCGCGGCCTCTGCGGACTCGTACTGGTCGTCCCACGGATCCTTCGCCGGGTACGGCGGAGCGTCCAGCTACCACGTGAAGAGCTTCGCCGGCAGCGGCTACGGCTACGGCTACGGCTACGGCGGTGGCTACTGGAGCGGCGGCTCGTTCTACAAGGCCAGCGGCAGCTTCGCCGGACCCTACGGAGCGTCGTCCTACAACGTGTTCAGCGGCGCCTACTAGCCCGGCGGCTTCCGAAGGCCACCATCGATGCGGGCCCGCCCCCGGACAGGGGGTGGGCCCGTCCGCAAGCGGTCCCGTTACCCGTCCAGGGCTTCACGGCTCCCGGCGCCCGGCGCAGTGCCGGCTCGTTCCTCCAACAGCACCCGGTCCTGCCCCGTGTAGACGTTCATCGAGGAGCCGCGGAGGAAGCCGACGAGGGTCATCCCCGCCTCGGCGGCCAGGTCGACGGCCAGGGACGAAGGCGCCGAGACGGCGGCCAGGGCCGGCACGCCGGCCATCCACGCCTTCTGCACGAGCTCGAACGAGGCGCGCCCGGAGACCACGAGGACGGTCTCCCTCAACGGTAGGCGGCCCGAGTTCAGCGCCCAGCCGATCAGTTTGTCCACGGCGTTGTGCCGCCCCACGTCCTCGCGGACCGCGAGCATCTCCCCCTCGCCGTCGAAGAGCCCCGCCGCGTGCAGCCCCCCGGTGCGGTCGAAGAGCCGCTGGTAGGAGCGCAAACGGTCGGGCAGCAGCCCGAGGGTGTCGGCGCCCACGCGCAGGGCGTCGTCGGAGACCAGCCACTGGGCCTGCATGCGCACCGCGTCCAGGCTGGCCTTGCCGCACAGACCGCAGGAGGACGTGGTGTAGAAGTTGCGCTCCAGCGAGGTGTCCGGGCGCGGCACGCCCGGGGCCAGGGACACGTCGAGCACGTTGTAGGTGTTGGTGCCGTCCTCGACGGCCCCTGCGCAGTACCGGATGGCTTGGATCTCCGAGCGGGCGGCGACCACGCCCTCACCGACGAGGAACCCCGAGACCAGATCGAAGTCGTGCCCCGGGGTGCGCATGGTGATGGCGAGCGGAGTGCCGTCCAACCTGATCTCCAGGGGCTCCTCGGCGATGAGGGTGTCCACCCGTTCGCTCGCCGCCCCGTCCCTGATTCGCAGGACCTTTCCCCTGACCGTGGACCGTCCCATGCGCCCCGCCCCCCTCGTGGTTGGTGATCTCGTCGGCGCTTTCCGCCCGTCCCGTCCCCGTCGTGCCAGGGCACGGCGGGGCGGGCTCAGGCCCGTGCGACGCGGTACCTGCTCCCGTCTGCCTCGCGTTCGAGGTAGCCCTCCTCGACCAGGTAGCGGCGCATCGCGGAAGGATCGTCGAAGCAGGTGAGGATAGCGGAGTTCACCTGCTTCTCCGTGTACTCCTCTTCGGGGGAGAAGAGGCGGTCGGCCACACGCCGGAGGGTGGCCCGGCGCAGGGTCCGCTTGGTGGGGAGTTCCCTAAGGCGGCCCTCGTGGAACAGCGTGTCGACCGGTGCGGTGTCCACGGGCCGGCGGCCCTCCACGGCCTCCTGGAATACACCGGTGTCGGCCACGATCCGTTCGTTCCTCTCCTGGAGGAGGCCGTCGCGGAGCAGGCGTGCCAGCCGTTTGGCCGCCTGGGGTCCGTCGGCCCGCAGGTCCCCCGAGGCGAGTCCCTCCGGTCCCGCGCAGACCACTCGGGCGAACAGGTTCAGCCGTTCGGGGTCGGCGAGTGAAGAGGCGATCTGGGTGGGGTGCGGCACAGGGCCCTCCGGGTCGAGCGTGAAACGTTCCGCCTGGGAAGCGTAGAAGGTCTGCGCGGCCACGAACAGTACTTTTGGTGCTTTCTTACTATTTTGCAGCGATTTCGTGGCTCTGTGTCGGTGTCCCGCGACCCCTGGTCACAGCCCGGCCAGATAGCCCTCCACGACCTGGGCCACGCCGTCCTCCTGGTGCGAGGGCGCCACCCGCAGACCGAGCGCCGGGTCGAGCAGGTCCGGGTGGCCGTTGGCCATCGCGTACCCGTGCCCGGCCCACGTCAGCGCCGGCAGGTCCGCCGGCATGTCACCGAAGTAGGCAACCTCGTCGGCGGTCACCCCCCACCGTTCGCACAGCTCGGCCAGCACACGCCCCTTGTTCACCCCCGGAGCGCTCAGCTCCAGCATGCGGTTGCCGCCCGAGTAGGAGATCTCCGCGAGCGGACCGACGGACGCCGCTGCGGCGGGCCGCAGCACGTGCAGCGGGGTGGCCGCAGAACGCGTGATCAGCTTGCCGATCGGCGCCGCCCGCTCCAGGAGTTCATCGACCGACCCGACCGCCGTGAGCCACGGCGCGCCCGGATCCCCCGCCCACGAGCTCAGCTCGAACCCGGGCTCGTGCAGGAAGCCCTCACCCGTCTCGATCCCGAACCCCAGGTCCGGCACGGCCGCGGCCAGCTTCTCGATGACGGTCCGGGCGGCTTCCGGCTCCAGGGCCCGGACGAGCGGGTCCGACCCGTCGGGCAGGTGGACGAAGGCGCCGTTGGCGCACACCCGCGCGGCCCAGGTGAAGCGGTCGGAGACCATCGTGGTGGCCAGCGGCGGACGGGCGGTCACGATGACCACCCTCAGGCCGGCGCCGTCGGCGGCGGCCAGGGCGTCCAGGGTACGGGGGGAGAGGGAGCCGTCGAATCGGAGGAGCGTGCCGTCGAGGTCGGTCGCGATGACCCGGGGAGAGACCATGATCGGATTATCCCGGTCGGTGCCGACCATCGCGAGCCCCGCCCGCGGCCACAACCGGCAACACCGTGCGGTCGGTGGTCACGACGCCCCGAACGGTGCCCGGTGGGCGGCGAGACCTGCGGCGCAGCCGCCCTCGGCGGCCACCGACTCCAGTCCGGAGCGCATCGTCGGGCACTCCAGAACGTCCTCCGAACCGCAGTCGGCCGCGCAGGCCATCATGTCGCGGGTGGCCCGCAACCGCGCGATCCGCTCGTCCAGCTCCGCCAGGTGCTCGCGCAGCAGGCCGCGCCGCGCCGGACCGTCGGGGGCCTCGACCAGCACCCGGATCTGCTCCAGGCTGAACCCCGCCGCCTGGGCCTGGAGGATCAGTGCCACGCGCAGGCGGTGCTCACGGGTGTACCGGCGCCGGTCGCCCACTCGCCGGGCCGGGCGGAGCACCCCCGCCGACTCCCAGTGCCGCAGCACGTGCGTCGCCAGACCGAAACCGGCCGCCAGGTCTCCGATGGACAGTTCTTCCCCGCTTGACTTCATGTCGACATGAACTCGCACACTGGCGATGCAGTCAAGGGCCGAGAGACCGGCGCAGACAGGGGGAGTTCGTGGTGGACGAGAGAACACAGGCGACGCGTGAGCGGTGGACCCGCCAGGCCGACGGGTACGACCGTGGCGGCGGGGTGCAGAGACTGCTGCTCGGCGGGCTCCGGAAGCGCCTGTGTGGCCCGGCGCGCGGGCGGATCCTGGAGGTCGCGGTGGGCACCGGCCAGAACCTGGAGTACTACGCAGACGGAGCGGACGTCACCGGAGTGGACCTCACCCCGGCCATGCTGGACCGGGCCAGGGAGCGCGCCGCCGCGCTCGGCCTCCGGACGCGCCTGGTCGAGGGCGACGCCCAGCACCTGCCGTTCGGCGACGGGGGGTTCGACACCGTGGTGTGCGGGCTGGCGCTGTGCACCATCCCCGACCAGCGCCGGGCCCTCGACGAGATGCGGCGGGTCCTCAGGCCCGGCGGATCCCTGCGGCTGGCCGACCACGTCGAGTACACCAGGTGGCCGCTCCGGGGCAGGGAGGCCCGTAAGGAACGGCCGCGCCGCAGGCCGGTGGAGGTCGCCGCCGAAGCCGGGTTCACCGTCGACCGTGTGCGCAGATCGGCGTTCGGACTCCTGGACGAGGTGACCGCCCACCGGCCGTAACACACCCCCGGGGCGGTGCGGACCGAGGGCGAAGTACCGAAACACCGCCCCGGAAACGCGACTGTTCGTGTGCGTAGTGTGACAGTTGGTGCATGGCTAGGCACAGCGAACTGCGCGACTTCTGGGAACGCCGCCTCGAAGGCGACTGGACCGAGAGCGGGGTCGGGTACCGGGCGCTCGGGCGCCCCTTCAACCGGTGGATGTACCGGGTACGGGAGGAGGTCTTCCTCCGTGAGGCCGCCCGCCTGGCCCCGCGCGGCCACAGCGTCCTGGACGCCGGCAGCGGTACCGGTTTCTATATCCGGCTGTGGGAGCGCCTCGGCGCGGGCGACATCACCGGGTGTGACATGACCGACGCCGCGGTGGCGCGGCTGCGCGGACGCTTCCCCGACCACCGGTTCGTCCGCCAAGACGTGTCCGACCTGGACGCCTTTGACGCCGACGCCTTCGACACGGCCTCGTGCGTGGACGTGCTCTTCCACATCACCGACGACGACCGCTACGCGCGGGCCTTCCGGGAACTGGCCCGGGTGCTGCGCCCCGGCGGGTACCTGGTGGTCTCGGAGAACTGCCTGCAACGCCCCGAACAGCGCGGCGAGCACCAGGTCAACCGGACCCTGGAGTGGATCGGCGCCACCGCGGACAAGGCCGGGTTCGACATGGTCCGCAGGGTGCCCATGCTCGTCCTCATGAACGCGCAGGTCGACTCCTCCCTGCTCTGGCGCAAGCTGTGGGGCGGGATGCTGCGGGCGGCGACCGTCACCGCGCCCACCGGCTGGCTGGCGGGCGCCGCCCTGTACCCGTTCGAGCGGAGCATGGTCCGCACCCGGCGGGAGAGCCCCACCACGGAACTGGTGGTCTTCCGCCTGCGCGACTGAGCGCCGACACGGGCCCGGAACACCGCACGGCGGCGCTCAGCGGGATACGTTGGAAGTCCACTTCGTATCGGAATACCGGTATTCGGGGCACTCCCCGTGCCGGTAAGCGTCCGTTCGGGAGGCGACAGTGCGACGCGCCAGGCTCGTGTCCGTGCTCAAATGGGGGGTCGCGGGGCTGCTCGCGGCTCAGGTGGGCGTCGCCGCGACGGTCGTCGGGGTCGACCATTGGCGCAAACAGGCGCGCTCGCGCCGTATCGGCTTTCCCCGCACGCCCCCCGCGGAAATGACCGTGGGCGAGACCGCCATCACCGTGTACACCTACGGCGAGGACGTCTACAAGGACATGCTCGCCGCCATCCGCGGGGCGCGGCGCCGGATCCTGTTCGAGTCGTTCATCGTCAAGGACGACCGGGTGGGCGGAGAGTTCAAGCAGGCGCTCATCGAGGCCGCCGACCGGGGCGTGGAGGTCTGTGTCATCTACGACGGGTTCGCCAACCTCGTCGTCCCCCAGTCCTTCTTCGACTTCCCGCCGAACGTGCGGGTGCTGCGGTACCCGGCGTTCCGGCCCGGGATCCTGCTGCTCAACGTGCGCAAGTCCGGACGCGACCACCGCAAGATCCTCACGGTGGACGGGGAGACCGGATTCGTGGGCGGGTACAACGTGGGGTCACTGTACGCCACGGAGTGGCGGGACACGCACCTGCGGATGGTCGGCCCGGCCACGTGGGAGCTGGAGAACGCCTTCGTCGACTTCTGGAACACCAACCGGCGCGAGGGCCAGCCCGCCCTGGAGCACATCGGCGACACCGGCTGGGACTCCCGCATGCGGGTGCAGCGCAACGTGCCCGAACAGCTCATCTACCCCATCCGGGCGATGCTGCTGGAGGCCATCGACCGCTCCACCGAACGGGTGCTCTTCACCCAGGCCTACTTCATCCCCGACCGAGAACTGCTGCACGCCCTCACCGAGGCCGCCGCGCGCGGCGTGGACGTCAACGTGCTCGTCCCCGACTGCTCCAACCACGTCATCGCCGACTGGCTGGCCCGGGGGCAGTACACGGCGCTCCTGCGGGGCGGCGTGCGGCTGTGGTTGTACGAGAATGCCATGGTGCACGCCAAGACGGCGACCGTGGACGGCAAGTGGAGCACCATCGGCACGGCCAACGTGGACCGCCTGAGCATGACCGGCAACTACGAGATCAACGTCGAGATCTTCGACGAGGGCGTGGCCGGGCACCTGGAGGAGGTCTTCGCCAACGACCTCACCAACGCCCGCGAACTCACCATGGCGGAGTGGTGCGGGCGGCCGGTGGCCGCCAAGTTCGGTGAGCTCGTCCTCGCCCCCTGGCGGCCGTTCCTCTGAACCCGGTCAGGGCTTCAGGCGTTTGGGGAACAGGGGATCGCGCTCGGCGCGGCGGGGCCGGGGGCCGCCCCAGTGCTGCGGGCCCGGGTGGGGGGTGCGGTGCAGTGCTCCGGAGATCGCAGACGGGGACGCGCCGCGCTGCCGGCCGCGGGGGCGCGGCGGTTCGCCGTCGTCGGACCGTTCAGCTTCCGCCATGGTGCGCCCCCCTGCGTTGGACGGCCGGTCCGTGACCGGCCGTGTTCGCTCTCGCCAGCCATGATCGGACAGTGACCGTCCGCTGTCATTGCGACACGGTGGGGGCGTGCGGTTTCTCAGGTGGTGGAGGCGACCAGGCGGGACTCCTCGTCCAGCCACACCAGTTGGAGTTCGGAGGAGACGGTGAGCCCGAACCTGGTGTGCGCGGGCCGACCGGCCTCCGTCCACCAGCGGTACGCCGCCTCCAGTTCGGTGAACAGTTCGCGCGGTCCGTACTGGCGGACCTCGTGTCCGCCGGAGTCCCGTTCGGGGTCGACGTGCCAGGAGGCCTGGGAGGAGGTGCGCGCGTCGGCCAGGTGCACGGTGAACCCGGGGCCGTCGGGGTCGCCGTCGGGCAGCGCCCGGACGGTGACGCCGGGCAGGTGCAGGCCGACCGCGAAGGAGGCGTCGAAGTCGTCGACGGGTTCGTTCGGCCACAGGCCGGTGCGGGTGACCGAGAACCCCCTGGGTTCGGGGAGGCGGGGGTGGTCCTGCGCGGCGGGGGGCGTGACCCCCGGCCACGGCCGGGAGAAGGGGCCGCTGATGAAGCGGCCCGAGGCGGTGCCGCTCGGCCCGACCCGCAGATCCGCCAGGACACCGCCGCGGTAGGAGGTGCCCCACGGGGTGAGGATGCGGCCTCGGGGCTCGGTCTGGGCCACCCAGTGGTAGGGGACGCGCTGCACGGACACGGTGCTGATGACCCGGTCGTAGGGTCCCCGCGCGGGCCAGCCCTGGAGACCGTCGCCGGTCACGACGAGCGGGGTGAAGCCGGTGCCGATCAGGTTGACCCGGGCCTGTTCGGCGCGGACCGGGTCGGCCTCGACGGTGATGACCTGCTCGTCGCCCAGCCGGTGCGCGAGCAGCGCGCTGCCGTAGCCGGTGTCGCTGCCCACGGACAGGACCCGCATACCTGGGGACACGTCCAGGTGGGCGAGCATCCGAGCGACGGTCGACGGACTGGACGCCGGATCGGCGGGGCCCCCGTCCGTGCGGACGAGGAGGTCCTCGTCGGAGTAGGCGAGGGCGAGCCACCGGCCCTCGTCGGTGCGCCGGTCCACGACCGTGCCGTTCGGCGCGGTGATCCGGTCGGTGAGGAAGCGGTGGCGCTCCACGCGCTCGAAGGCGGGGCGCCAGCGCGGACGCAGGTCCCCGGCCTGTTCGAGGCGCGCGATCAGTTTCTCGTGTGGAGGGAGCACGTACCGCCCTTTCGTGCTGGCCGCTGGCGGTCCGTGGTGGACCGGGGAGGTGCAGCGGTCGGCCGGATGGGGT
This sequence comes from Nocardiopsis sp. LOL_012, assembly GCF_048060475.1. Taxonomy (NCBI): domain Bacteria; kingdom Bacillati; phylum Actinomycetota; class Actinomycetes; order Streptosporangiales; family Nocardiopsidaceae; genus Nocardiopsis; species Nocardiopsis sp. LOL_012. Next base: position 22,785 of record NZ_JBHMIV010000012.1, read on the forward strand.
TCGTCGGGTGAGTCACAGGGGGGAACCACAGTGTCGCAGGAGCGGTGCTCGCGGCGTTGTGCGGCTCGTGACTTCGCGGTGTCCGCCCGGTTCACACAGTGCGGCCACGGTGGGACGCGTGCCCGCGGCAGACTGTGCGAGGGGGAGTGGGTGGAGAGCCGGGTGGGACTCCGTGCGGTGCCGTGGCCTGCGGCTCCGGTCACGGTCTGGCCGGACTCACCCGCCCCGAGGCGGCGTCCGCCCACCGAACCGGGGACACGGCCCACCGCCCGTATCGCGTACGGAAGTGGTTCCGTGCACACCGTATCGCGTTCCGTGGGGGGTGCGGCTTCTGTACCGCCTTCGCCGAATCTGTCGGAATCCCTGCCGTGGCCGGATTTGAGGCCGTTTCCCTTCACCGCCGGCGCCTTCGCCTGGGTCCATCCCCGCGTGCGCGGGGCTCACCTAAACGACCTGGGACAACGCAGTGCTTTATCTTCTTGTGATATCTGCTGCGCGGTCTGTTCTCAACAGAATCTCCCTGGGCTCGCGCGCGCAGCCCTGCGGGCTCGCCGTCTGGTCGGTGGAACGCTCCGGCGATAGACTCGGTGCGGGATGCTTCAGGTAAAGCACGGCACGGCCCCCGACCGTTGGTCGGGGGCCGTGCCGTTCCCGCTGCAGGTCCCGGGCGCTTGCTGTGGACAGCAGCGCCGCCCACTCCGAACCGGGGAACTCCAGGTGCCCCAGCCCACGGTTCTGGGTGTCACGCACAGCCGAGCCACCGGGGAAACCGGCGACCTCGACGCAGTTCTCGGTGCGGGCTCCGCCCAACGAGCGGGGTCGAGGTGCGTTGTCGTGTGGTCGAGGTTCGTCCTGGGGCGAACCTCGGCGCTGAGTTTCGTCTTGGGGCGAACCTCGACGGTGCGGTGAGGCGGGCACCGCACCCGACACCGCCGCGCTGCGCGCCCGACTCGCGCACAGGTGTCGCCGGGTCGCCTGGTCTCCGCGCGCTCGGGCCCCTGGAAGCCTCCCGGGCGCGCGGGCCCTCTCAGGTGATGGGGCGTGGAAAAGGAAAGAGCCCCGTGGATCGCGATCGGAGCAGCGATCCACGGGGCTCTTTCCTCGGTGACTCCGCGATGTCATCGCAGGTCACCCCGTGCGGCCCCAGCAGGATTCGAACCTGCGACACCCGCTTTAGGAGAGCGGTGCTCTATCCCCTGAGCTATGGAGCCATCGGAAACCCGGGACGGTCGGTCCCCGGCCGTTTCCGGGTCAAGCGTAACCCAGAACCGGGGTGCTTTGGGGTGTCGGCCCGCGTTTCGGGGCCTTGCCTTCCGGGATCGGCGGGGGAGATCGGAGTACGCTGACCTACGATGGGTTGTCCTGGTAGTAGTGTGATGTTTTTCACCACGCATGGCGTGTTTTAAGTTATAAGCCGTGCTTCTGCCGTTTGGTGCGGGAAGTGAGGTATGTCCTCGCACCGTGGCGACCAGGAAAGACGCCGAATGTCGGGTGGTCGGTGCCGATGGGTGCCGCAGTGCCGTTCCTGGCGGACACCACCCGCCGAATCGGCTCCGTGTGGCCGCATGTGGACATGTAGTACGTTGCCTTGCGGCCAACGGGTCAGGTGTTGGAAGACATGCAGCCGGAGGATCATTCGTGCCGTTCACCGCTGATTCGGCGCGCCGGGGAGCTCGCGCACCGCAGAACCGGACGCCGACCACCCCTGCGGCACCCCACCGTGGTCGTCTCCGGCGGGCGACCGCCCTCGCGGTCTCGGTGCTCATCGTGATGCCGGGCTCCTTCGGGGCCGCGGCCCCCGCGTCGGCGCAGGACAACGAGCTGCGCCAGCTGCGCGAGCAGGCCGAGGCGGCCTCGGAGGCGTTGGGGGCGGCGACCGACGAGTACGTCGAACGCCAGGACGCTGTGGCGGAGGCCCAGGAGGAGCTGATCGGGATCCTCCACGACCTCCAGGGGGTCGAGTCCGACCTGCGCGAGATGCGCGAACCGCTCGCCCAGTTGGCGAGCACGCTCTACCAGCAGCCCGCCGGCGGCAACGTCCTCGCCACGCTCGCGACCGGGACGCTGGAGGAGGACCTCCAGACCCAGTCCTACGCGGGCAAGATCGCCGAGGACAACGAGATCCTCATCCAGGACGCCGCCGACCTGCGCGAGGAGCAGATCGAGCTGGCTAGCCAGGCCCAGGAGCTCCAGACGGAGACCCAGCTGGAGGAGGTCGAGCTGGCAGCCGAGGTGGAGGACCTGCGCGAGCAGTCCGAGGAGAGCACGGAGGAGCTGACTCAGGAGCTGGAGCGCCTGGGACTCGACCCGGGGACGTACATGGCCGCGGCCGATTGCGACTCGGACCGGGCGTCGGACGCCGAGGGCTACGCCAACGGCCTGCTGCCCCAGTCCTCGCTGTGCCAGCTCTACGACGACGACAAGTACCTGCGCGCCGACGCGGCCGTGGACTTCCTCGAACTCAACCTGAGGTACGTGGAGGACTTCGGCGAGAACATCTGCATCACCAGCGCCTACCGCGACCTGCCCAACCAGCACCGCGTGTACGGCGAGGTCGCGCCGGGCTTCGCGGCCGTCCCCGGCACCAGTAACCACGGGTTGGGGCAGGCCATCGACCTGGGCTGCGGCATCCAGAACTACCAGTCCGAGCGGTGGCTGTGGATGCAGGAGAACGGTGCCGACTTCGGGTGGATCCACCCGGCCTGGGCCAAGTCGAGCCCGTTCGAGCCCTGGCACTGGGAGTACACCCGCTGACGGGGCCCGCCGGAGGACACGGCCCCCTCCGGCGGGCCGCGCGGGTCTACACGAGCTCGGCGCTGATCTCGCTGGTGCAGGCTGAGCAGCGGGTGGCCTCCTTGGACACCTGGGTGCGGCAGTGCGGGCAGGCGCGGGTGGTGGCCTCCTCGGCCTCGGTGTCGCGCTCCAGCAGCTTGGCGACCGGGAGCACCACGAGGAAGTAGAGGACCGCGGCGGTGATGAGGAACGCGATCAGGGCGTTGACGAACGCGCCGTAGAGGAAACGGCTGCCGTTGACCTCGAAGTACAGGTCGCCGAACGTGGGGACCCCGCCGAAGATGCCGATCAACGGGGTGACGAAGCCTTCGGTGAAGGCGGTGACGAGGTCGGCGAAGACCGCGCCGATCACGACCGCGACCGCCAACTGGACCAGGTTGCCGCGGAGCAGGAATGCCTTGAAGCCGTTCATGGGTTTTTGCCCTACATGTACTCGGGGTTTCGGGGGCGACGCGCACGGTAGTGCGCTTGGTCAGCATTCACTACGTTTCGTCATGGGTCAACTTCGTATGGTGATCGACAGGCGGGAGGAGGCGCCGTGTCCCGCCAGTTCCCGGGCCTCGTCGGGGGTGGCGGCGATGAGGACCAGTGCGCCGCCCCTCCCCTCCCCGCCCGAGGGCACGGCCAGGACGGGGCGGTCGCCCACCACCCGCCGTGCCGGTTTTGTGTGGAAGGGGTGCGGGTCGGCGGGGGCCGGGACGGCGAGTACGTCGACACGGCTGCCGGGGGAGAGCAGCCCCGCCACCTCGGGGTCGGCCACACGCACGGGCACGGCGACCAGGTCGGGGCCGTAGGCCCGTGCCGGCGGGTCGGAGAGGCGGGCGTCGGTGACCACCTCGCCGCGGCGCACCGGTGCGTTGAGCCGGAGACCGGAGGTGGCGGTGCCGGGCGCGAGGGCGCCGCGGGGCAGGGCCCGCTCGGGCAGGGCGCGGTGGACGAGGTCCCCGTCGGCGAGCGGACGGGAGGCGTCGAGGTCGCGGGAGGCGACCAGGACCCCGGCGGTGGCCGGGGGCGGGGGGCGCAGGAGCAGGACGCCGCTGGTGAGTGCGGCCGCCGCGAGCAGCGCGGCGAGGGGGCGGCGGTGGCGGTCGAGCAGGCGTGTCAGGACCCGGCGGTGCCGGTGCGGGCGCGGAGGGTGGGCCATACTCCGACGCTAGGCGCGGGAGGGCCGCCGCGGGCGTTGTCCACAGGGCGGGATGTGCGCCGCCGCGGAGGCGGCGGCGCGTAGGCTGGGGCCGTGCCTCAGCTCGCCTTGGCGGCGGCGCCGGACCCGCTGCTCGCGGTGCTCTTGGCGGAGTCGCCGGAGGAGCCCTTCGAGGAGTCGCCGGAGCCCGACGAGCCCGACGAGCCCGACGAGCCCGACGAGCCCGGGGTGTCGGAGCCCTTGGCGGAGTCCGAGGACGCGGAGGAGGGGTCGCTCTTGCCGTTCTCTCCGGAGGCGGAGGTGACGGAGCTGTTCGAGCCCTTGCCGCTGTCGGTGCGGTAGAAGCCCGAGCCCTTGAAGACGATGCCGACGGCGGAGTACACCTTGCGCAGGCGGCCCTCGCACTCGGGGCAGACGGTCAGCGAGTCGTCGGTGAAGCTCTGCACGACCTCCATCTGGGCGCCGCACTCGGTGCACGCGTACTGGTACGTAGGCACTGTTCGGGTCCTCCTAAGCTGGCACTCTCGCCCGTTGACTGCTAAATAGTAGTCGCTCGCCGGTCCGGACCGTGACGGACCCCGTGCCCGACACGGTCCCCGGGCGGGAGATGCGGGAACCACTGCGGCGGCCGGGCGCGACCGCCAGGCACAACACCCTCGGCGGGCGGGTTAATCCCGGTGCGCCGCCACGGCGCGGACGCTCCGTCCGGCCCAGAGCGGGGCGCGGGGTTCGAAGGCGCGCAGCCCCCCTTCCGGGGTGACGACCGCGTCCACGGGGCGGTCGTGCGGTTCGCCGGGCACCGATTCCACGAACTCCTCGTCGTAGACGACCGCGACCGACGGCGTGCGCGGCCCCGTGCGGGCCAGGACGCGGTCGTAGCATCCGGCGCCGCGCCCCAGGCGCATGCCCCGGCGGTCGACGGCCAGCGCGGGGCAGACCACGGCGTCCGCGCGGGCCGGGGCGTCCGTTCCCTGCCGGGGTCCGACGGGTTCGAGCAGCCCGTGTCCGGCCGGGGCCAGGCTGCGGGGCCCGTCGAAGGCCGCCCAGTCCAGGTCGCCGCCGGGCAGGAACACCGGCAGGAGCACGTGTACGCCGAGCCGGTCCAGGGCTGGCGCCAGGGCGCGGGTGTCCGGTTCGCCGCCGACGGAGTAGTAGCAGGCCACGGTGGCCGCCCCGGTGAGCCAGGGGGCCTCCAGGAGTGCGCCCAGGATCGCTTCGCCCGCGCGCTCGCGATCGTCCGCGCTCCGGGCGCGCCGTGCCGCCAGGACGCGTCGCCGTGTCCGCTGCTTGTCCGTTACCGTCCGCCCTTCGCCGTTCATGGCGTTCAGTCTCCCATGGCCCCTTCCGTCATGAAGAGGGGTCGTTACCACCGTTGGTGAATTCCTGATTGCCTCTCCGCGTCATCGCCGCGAAGACCTCGGGACTTCTCGACGCGCCCGTGGCGCGGCCATCGTCAAGGGACGAGCTGTTGTCCTAGAGTGCCGACATGATCGCCGACACCGACCAGACGCGGCAGGGCCCCGCCGCCACCTCCGTCACCAAGGCCGTCGTGCCGGCCGCGGGTCTGGGAACGCGCTTCCTGCCCGCGACCAAGGCCACGCCCAAGGAGATGCTGCCGATCGTGGACAAGCCCGCGATCCAGTACGTCCTGGAGGAGGCGGTCGCCGCCAGTCTGTCCGATGTCCTGATGATCACCGGACGCAACAAGCGCTCCATCGAGGACCACTTCGACCGCGCCTACGAACTGGAGGAGGCGCTGGAGGCGAAGGGCGACGACAAGCGCCTGCGCGCGGTCCGCGAGTCCAGCGACCTCGCCCAGGTGCACTACGTCCGCCAGGGCCAGCCTCGCGGACTGGGGCACGCCGTCCTGTGCGCCGAGGCCCACGTGGGCGACAACCCGTTCGCCGTCCTGCTCGGCGACGATCTCATCGACACCGCCGACCTGCTGCGCCGCATGATCGAGGTGCGCGAGCGGTTCGGGGGCAGCGTGGTCGGGCTCATGGAGGTGGAGCCCGAGCAGGTCTCCCTCTACGGGTGCGCGGGCATCGAACCCACCGATGAGGAGGACGTGGTCACCGTGACCGACCTCGTCGAGAAGCCCGACCCCGAGCAGGCGCCTAGCCGCTGGGTGATCATCGGCCGCTACGTCTGCGACCCCGCGGTCTTCCCGATCCTGCACGAGACCCCGCCCGGCCGGGGCGGGGAGATCCAACTGACCGACGCCCTGCGCGAGCTCGCCCGGCGCAAGCCGGAGGACGGGGGCGTGGTGCGCGGGGTGCTGTTCCGCGGCCGCCGCTACGACACCGGCAACAAGGCCGACTACATCCGCACCGTGGTCGACTTCGCCTGCCGCCGCCCCGACCTCGCCGCCGAACTGCTGCCGTGGCTGCGCGACTTCGTCGAGAGCCGCGGCCCCGCACGCGCCTGACCCCCGGTCGGCGCCGCGCCCGTGACGCGCGGCCGACGCCTCCCGTGGTGACAATGGGACGCGGGCGCGGGGCGCGCCCCGCGTGCACCACGATCGGGAGGACCCCCTGTGAAGAGCGTCGAACGGCACATCAGCGACTGCCTGGCCCTGGTCGCCGCACCCGCGCCGGTCGAGGTGGACCTGCTCCGGGCGCACGGCGAGGTCCTGGCCGAGGCCGTGGCCTCCCCGGTGTCGCTCCCGGGGTTCGACAACTCGGCGATGGACGGCTACGCCGTGTACGCCGCCGACGTCGCCGAGGCGGCCGAGGACGCCCCCGTCGTGCTGCCCGTGGTCGCCGACCTCGCCGCCGGCGCCGGCGCGGGTACGAAGGTGGTGCGCGGCTCGTGCGCCCGCATCATGACCGGCGCGCCGATGCCGGAGGGGCCCGACGCGGTCGTCCCGGTGGAGTGGACCGACGGGGGAACGGAGAACGTCCGCGTGCGGCGTCCGGCGCGGGTCGGCGACGCCGTCCGGCCCGCCGGGGGCGACGTCCTCGAAGGCGCCGAGGTGCTCTCTCCCGGATCGCGGATCGGCGCCGGTGAGATGGGGGTGCTCGCCGCGGTCGGGCGGCGCTCCGTCCCGGTCTTCCCCAGGCCGCGCGTGGTGGTGCTGGCGACGGGGGAGGAGCTGGTCGAACCGGGCCGCCCTCTCGGTCCCGGACAGATCTGGGAGTCCAACAGCCACATGCTCGCCGCCGCCGCGCTGGACGCGGGGTGCGAGGTGCACCGACACGGCTTCGTCGGCGACGCCCCCGACACCGTGCTCGGCGCGCTGGAGGGCCTGCTCGCGGGGGCCGACGTGCTCGTCACCAGCGGCGGGGTGAGTATGGGCGCCTACGACGTCGTCAAGGAGGTGCTCGCGCGCCAGGGCACCGTGGAGTTCACCCAGGTCGCGATGCAGCCGGGCAAGCCCCAGGGGTTCGGGACCCTCGGCCCGGACCGGACCCCGATCCTCACCCTGCCGGGCAACCCGGTGAGCGCCTTCGTCTCCTTCCAGGTGTTCGTGCGCCCGGTCCTGCGCAAGCTGCGCGGCCTGGACCCGGGGCCGCTGCCGACCGTGCGCGCCGTCCTGTCCTCGGCGGTCACCTCCCCGTCCGAGCGGCGCTCCTTCCTGCGCGGGGTCCTGCGGGGGCCCGAGCCGGGGTCGGACCTGCCGACGGTGGTGCCCGCGTCGCGGCAGGGCTCCCACCAGTTGTCGGCGCTGGCCGACGCGAACGCCTTCGTGGTGGTGCCCGAGGACGTGACCGCGCTGCCCGCCGGAGCGGTCGTGGACGCCATGCGCCTGCCGGAGATGTGCTGACCCGACCGGCCCGGCGCCCAGCGCGGGTGCACTACGGTCGTGGTGGGCGCGCGTCCGGGCGTGTCCGGGGCGGGCCCTTGGGGGCCGCCCCGCCGTTCGAGCGCAGACGAGGCCGACGATGAGGCACACCCCACGGACGGAGGGGGCCGACCACCCCTCCGGCTTCACCCACCTGGACGAGACCGGAGCGGCGCGGATGGTCGACGTCTCGGGCAAGGACGTGAGCGCGCGCACCGCGACCGCCACCGGGCGGGTCCTGCTCGCCCCCGGGACCGTCGCCGCGCTGCGCGGGGGCGGGGTGCCCAAGGGGGACGCCCTGGCGGTGGCCAGGATCGCCGGGATCCAGGGGGCCAAGCGGACCCCGGACCTGGTCCCGCTGTGCCACCCCATCGCCGTGCACGGCGCGGACGTGGACCTGACGGTCGTCGACGAGGGTGTGGACATCAGCGCGACGGTGCGCACCGCCGATCGCACGGGTGTGGAGATGGAGGCGCTCACCTGTGTCATGACCGCCGCGCTCGGGCTGGTCGACATGGTCAAGGCGCTCGATCCGGAGGCCGAGGTCACCCGGGTCAGGGTCGAGGAGAAGACCGGCGGGAAGAAGGGGCACTGGAGGCGCGGTGAGTGAGGGCGGTGTGCGCGTGGCGGTGGTCACGGCCTCCAACCGGGCCGCGGCCGGGGTGTACCCGGACCGGTCCGGCCCGGTGATCGCCGAGCGGCTGCGCGCCATGGGGTGCGCGGTCGTCGGGCCCTGGGTAGTCCCGGACGGTGAGCCCGTGGCCGAGGCGATCCGCAGGGCCTTCGGTGAGCGGGTGGACGCGGTGCTCACGACCGGCGGTACGGGGCTTACGCCCCAGGACCGCACACCCGAGGCCACGCGTCCCCTGCTGTCCTTCGAGATCCCCGGGATCGCGGAGGCGCTGCGGGGGGCCGGACGGGAGAAGGGCGTGCCCACCGCCGTCCTGTCGCGGGGCCTGGCGGGGGTGGTCGAGGCGGACGGACACCGCATGGTCGTGGTGAACCTGCCGGGTTCCCGTGGCGGTGTGAAGGACGGAATGGATGTGCTGGAATCCGTGCTCGTCCACGCGGTCGACCAGTTGCGTGGCGGGGATCACGTTCGACCTGAATGAGGTGGCACAATGACCGGAATCACATCTGCGGCATTCCTTTCACGGGTAATCCCTTGACCTTGTTGCGGTTTTCGGAACACAACTATGGGAGTTAGGTGGAAGCCGATTTGCACGATGCTGGTGTGACGATCGGCGTGGTGCCCTTCGGTGGTGGAATACTGGGAGACTCTCCCGGTGACGGGTGTGCCGCAGGTCCGTGAACACGGGGGCGTATCCGTGACCGATGGTTCTCCGAGAGGCGTGAAAGGGACGGCCGTGTATCGCAGACGTGGGTGGCCCGTGGTCCTGCATGAGGGCCCGGTCGTGCTGCGCCCGCTACGCCTGCGCGACGCCGCCGCCTTGAGGGAGACCCGTGTGCGCAACGAGCGGTGGCTGCGCCCGTGGGAGCCGACCTACCCGGACATGCCGCTGCGGACGGGCGGGCTGGCACCCTACGCCGGGATGATCCAGGCCATCCGGGCCGAGGCGCGCCAGGGGCTGTCCATGCCTTGGTCCATCACCTACGACGGGGTGTTCGTGGGGCAGTTGACCGTCGGCTCCATCGTCTGGGGTTCGGCGAGGTCCGCGCAGGTGGGGTACTGGATCGACAGTGCCCACGCCGGGCGCGGGATCACCCCGACCGCGGTCGCCCTCGCCGTCGACCACGCCTTCTTCGCGGTCGGCCTCCACCGGATCGAGGCCAACGTACGGCCCGAGAACCGGGCCAGCAGAAGGGTGGTCGCCAAACTCGGGTTCCGCGACGAGGGGGTCCGAAGACGCCAGTTGCACATCGACGGCGCCTGGCGTGACCACATCTGCTACGCGGTCACGGCCGAGGAGGTTCCGCAGGGGATGCTGCGCCGCTGGCGCGACAGTGTTCCCTTCCCGGAAGCGGGTTCCGGTCCGCCATTGGGGCCGGAAGGCCCGAACGGAGGCCGGGGGGAGCACGATCGGGCGCGCCAGCGGCCCTGGACCGGTTGAACACGGTTCGATCATCGCCGAACACAGGGTGCAAACCTCTCTTTAGTCAGATTGGCTAATTACTTTGCGTTAAATTTCAACTCCTCTCCGTGTTCATTCGCTGACCTGCGGTTTCCCGTAGAGGACAGGGGGAGCTGAAACAGATGGCCTAAAATCTCGCGACACTCCGGCCTGAATGTGGTTCATTTATGGACACGGGGTCGTAACGTGCGGAACGTAGACGCATTGACGATGCGGACGACGCGGGGATATGCCTCCGGGGAATCGGGGGCGGAGAACCGCGTTGCGGGGTGTCGGCGAGGTGTCCACAGACCGATATCCGCTGGCCGTCATCGTGAGGAGGGGTGATGAGCAGCTCTCCTCTGTACCTGGCCATCGTGGTGGTCTGGCTTATCGTCCTCGTGCCGATGCTGCTGCGCAAGGACGCGGCGGACGGCGTCCACGAGGACGAGCAGCGCGGCGACGAGACGCCCGAGGCCTTCGGCGAGGAGCTCGACGGCGACCCGGACGGCGTGCCGGAGGAGGAAGCCGACGACCGGTCCGCCGGACGTGAGCCCGAGGCCGACCGGCCCCGGCGCGCCGGGGGCCGCCACCGCGTCGAGTCGCGCGCACGGATCATCGCCCGCAGGCGCCGACGCACGTCCGGGCTCTCGCTGCTGAACGTGGCCACGGCCCTGGCGGTGGTGTTCGGTCTCGGACCGTGGTGGGTGGTCGCACCGCCCGTCCTGCTGCTGGCCGGACACCTGGTCCTGCTCAGGGAGGCGGCCAAGGCCGATGCCGAACGCAGGCGGGCCCGGGTCCGGGCGCGTCGGCGCGTCGAACTCCGGGAGCGCCGCGAGGCCGAGGAGGAGCAGCGCATCGAGGCGGAGCGCGAGGCCAAGGTCATCGCCCTGCGCGAGCGCCGCAACCAGGTCTACGACCAGTACGCGGACGCCCGGCTCCGGGCGGCCGGGGACTGAGCCCGGGCCCCGGGACACGGTTCGGACCACCCGGGGACTCCTGCTAGGCTTGGTCTCGTCTTCGGGGCTATGGCGCAGTCCGGTAGCGCACCTCGTTCGCATCGAGGGGGTCTGGGGTTCAAATCCCCATAGCTCCACCGCAGGTCGAAGGCCCTGCTTCCCAAGGGGAGCGGGGCCTTTTCCGTGGTGCGCGGCGGCGAAGCCACGGTGGTTCCGGACGAGCGCCCACAGAGGGGCACCGCTGTGGGCTCAGGTGGCGGCGATGTCGGCCACGGGCTCTGTGCGGTTCTCCAGATGGTCGATGGCGATGGGCGGCCAACCGGTGGTCTTCGCCCCGGCAGCGTGCAGGGCGGTGTGGAGGACTTCGAAGGCCTTGTTGACCGCCTTGAGCTGATCCGCGGTGCCGACCAGGATCTCGACACTCAGGATGCTCCGCTCCGCATCGCTGCTGACGGTCGGGTCGGAGATGTCCGGGTTGCACTCGTTGAGGGCCATCAGTTCATCCATCAACTTCGTCGCACGCTGGTGGAACTGCTCGACGGGGACTGGGCTCATGGTGTTGACATGGATGTCGACAGTGACCATGACCATCGGCTGAGCCTTCACTGGTCCTCCTCCTTCGTGCAGCTCTGGCGTTTGGCCCACTGGAGGCGCTGCCTGTAGTGGTTCGGGTTCGACGGGCTGATGTGGACATGTGTCATGTGCCAGCCGCACGGGCACTTCACCTGGTAGTACTTCGGGGGATCCCCGATCCGCCATCCGAGCCGATGAAACTCCTCCAGTGCGTCCTGGCCGTCCTTCTTGGGGTGCTTGTTCCAGTAGCCCAATTAGCCTGGCACACCTTCCCCCTCAGAGTCCTCCAGGGGGTGTCTGTTGTCGAGAGGGGCGGGGCGGAGTGTCATAGGGTTCCCCGGTGATCGTATGCGGGACTGGGCAGCCGCAGTGTCTCACGCAGGTGTCGATCCAGCAGGCGGATTCAATCTTTTGGTCGGCCGTAGTCAGAGAAACGCGCCGAGGATTCACATCCCCATAGCTCCACCGCAGGTCGAAGGCCCTGCTTCCCAAGGGGAGCGGGGCCTTTTCCGTGGTGCGCGGCGGCGAAGCGCGGCCGGGCGCTCGCGTGCCCGGGCGTCTCGCGGCGAAGGCCCCGTCCCGGGGGTTGGGGCCTTCGCCGCGGGGCGGTCCGGTGTCTCGCTGTTCCCTGCACACGGGTCCTGGTCCGGACCGGAGCCCCGAGTGTCACCGGCGAAGCTGCTATCCCCTCGAACCGGGGCGGGCCGGGCACTGCCGCATTGTATCGCCTTCCCTCCCAGCTTCTCCAGAGTCCCGTGGGCCTTGGGGTCCGCCGCTCCACCCCGCCGGAAACTTGCCGCTGTAGAGTTCGGGCATGGCAGACGGTTACCACCACGGAAATCTGCGTGCGGCCGTCCTGGAGCGGGCCGCGGAGGTCATCGGCAGCGAGGGGCCCTACGCCTTCAGCCTGCGCTCGCTCGCAGCGGACCTCGGGGTCAGCCACACGGCGCCCCGGTACCACTTCGGCTCGCGTGAAGGCGTCCTCAACGCGCTGGTGGCCGAGGGGTTCACCGAGCTCGCCGGGCGCCTGCGGCGTGTGCGCGAGGCCGGCGGCGGCCTTCTCGACGCGGGGGTGGAGTACGTGCGGTTCGCCGTGGACCGGCCGGCCCACTTCCAGGTGATGTTCGCCCCGACCCTGTTCGACGAGGCCGACACGGAGCTGAGCGCGGCCCGCTCGGCGGCGTTCGCCGAGCTCACGGCCGGGGTGGACGCCCTCGCGCGCGAGGGGGAGGAGATCGAGGACAGGGCGGCCGCCGTGGTCGCCGGCTGGTCGGTGGTGCACGGTATCGCCACCCTCGCCCTCACCGGGAACCTGGATTCCTCAGGCGTTCGGAAGCTGTTCCACGACACCGACCTCGTGGAGATCACCCGGCGGAGCGCCGGGCTGCTCTTCGGCCCCCGGCACCCGAAGGACCCGTGAATGGAAAGTTCGATAACCCTGTTCATGCATGCCCGAAACCGGGGGTGAAAGTGGTCCCTGCCGGATTTCGCGAAGCGGGATGACTGGAAGGCGCGGTGGTGACGGAGCGTGGTGGCGGGCGGCGGTCCCCGGTGCGGTGTGTGAGGCGCGCGGCGCGTCTGGGACTGGCGGTGCAGCAGGTACACGTCAGTGCGTGTCCCGAGAGGGGCTGGGCGGTCCCGGTTCCCCCTGACCGGAAACAGAGCCTTCTTTGACCGAAAGGAAGATCTTGTCCTTCCTGGTCAATGGATTCCCGGCATTCTCCCCCGTCACGTCTGTGCTGTCTGATCTGCTGTGACACGGAGAGTATGGAAACTCCTCAGCAAGGGGCGCCGGACCCCCGGTTCTGCGGGGCTTTTGGGAGGACCAGTGCGTTACCGGACTTGTGCATCCCGGGTCAGATGGGACATCTTGGTCTGCGGGATGGGTAGAAAGCCGCATGAAAGGTAGCCGCCATGACCACGCATGCCCAGGGGTTGCGCCCTAACGGCTGGAGTTGGCAGTAGCCGACTTTTGAAAGACCCGTGCCGCGTCCTGGTTTCGGTCCCGCGAGGGCCACGACCAGGACGCGGTGGCCGTTCTTGGGCGGATACGCCCGCCTCGGCGGGGTAGGGAATCACCGACTGCCCCGGTCCCCGCCGGGACCGGACCGAACCGACGTTGAAGGGGACGAGCCACACGTGTCCGATTCCCCCCACGACACCGGCGGTTACCAGCGACCGGAGGAGCCCGACCGGGGCGGAGGGTACGAACCCCCCGGCGCCGACCCCCCCGAGGTTCCCGCGGAGGCCGCTGAGGAACCGAGCGAGAAGAGGACAGACGGCCGCGGCCCGATCGCCTCGGAGCGCTTCCGCCGCACCACCCCGGCCCGGCGCAGGCCCATCCCCCCGCGCAGGAGCGGAGGCCACTGGCGGCTGCTCTTCGGGACGGTCGTCTACGTCATGGTGGTCGGCGGTATGGCCGACTACACCGAACCCGGGACGCGCGCCCTGGGGCACCTGGTCTTCTGGTCGCTCATCGGCCTGGCCCTGCTGGTCGCGGTCGTCCGCGAGGAGCGCCACGGATGGGAGCCAGCGCCGCGCTGGCCCTGGATGGCCGCGGCGCTGGGCGGGGCGAGCGCCGTCGAGGTCCTGGTGCCGCTGACGGGGTCGCCGGCGGTCATCGTCGGCTCGCTGATCCTGCTGGGCCTCGGTCTGTTCGTCGTGATGCTGCTGGAATGACCGGTCCCTCAGGTGGCCTCGTCGTCGAACGGGGGGCGCTTGCCGTTCAGGCGGGCCGCGGGCCTGGGCTCGTCCTCCCCGTCGGCGTCCCAGAAGTGCTTCTGCACGAAGCGCCGGGGGTTGAGGTCCTTGACGTCGAAGTCCTTGTACTCGGGGCCCAGCCCCTCCTTGAGGTCGGAGGAGGCGGAGTTGGCCATCGTCCTGAGCTGGCGGAGCACACGTCCCACCTGCTGGGCCAGCTTCGGAAGCTGGTCGGGGCCGAAGATCAGGACCCCGAGCAGGAGCAGCAGGACGAACTCGCCACCGCTGATGTTGAACATGCGTGCCCACGCCCTTCGTGACTCCGACCGGCTCCATGCAGGTTAACCGGTATCCGCCCGGATCCGGAACAGTGTCCGGAAGATGGTCTTCCGTCTGGAACCAGGCCGGCCCCCCGCCCACAGGGAGCGGAGGGCCGGAAAGGACGTGTGGCGGTCAGATCGTACGGACGTCCGCCGCCTGCGGGCCCTTCGGGCCCTGGATGATGTCGAACTCGACCGTCTGGTCTTCTTCCAGGTTCCGGAAGCCGGTACCCGCGATCGCCGAGTAGTGGACGAACACGTCGGGCTGACCGCCGTCGACGGCGATGAACCCGAAACCCTTCTCAGAGTTGAACCACTTCACGGTGCCCTGAGCCATGTGCTCTCCCTTGGGGACTACTTCGGGGCCGCACCCTGCTGGCCCCGGGTCGCCGGGCGCCGTCCGGCGAGGTCGTCCCCCCGACAAGCGCCCACGTGCAGTTCCGCGAGGCGCCTCGGGCATCCATGGAAACAACAACAGCAACCGTTGGTGACATTACCAGGACAGGTGCTCTCCTGCCGAGGCTTTCCCGGCAGAAAATGTGCCGCCGACTGTCCTCTTTCGGCTACGGGAAACTATTGCTTTCCTTCGCCTCCGGTACTAATGGAGCGGAACTCCCCACGTCTCGGGAAAACTTCGGTGAACTCCTCGCGCGTCACGCGTCACTGCCGTAGATCCACACGTCGAACCAGAGCAGTTCGCGCCAGAGGGAGCCGTCGATCGGATAGGCCGCCAGGACCGGGTAGAGGTAGGCGAAGTGCGCGAGGAACAGCAGGAGCACGACGCCGAACACGGTCCCGCCCGCGGCACGCCGGTACACACCATAGCGGTGGCCGTCCCCGTCCGGGCCGAGGACGATTCCGAGCACCAGGGTGATGGCCAGTGCGAGGAAGGGCAGGAACGGCAGGGCGTAGAACAGGAACATCGGACGGTCGGGGAAGGCGAACCAGGGGAGCCAGCCCGCCGCGACCGCCAGCAGGACCGCCCCCGCGCGCCAGTCCTGGTGCAGCACCCACCACACGGTCAGCGCCACGAGGGCGAGGATGCCGGTCCACCAGATGACCGGCGTGCCGATGGACACGATCGAGGCCACGCAGTCCCCGGTACCGCACCCCACCGCCTCACCGTTGTAGTGGAACATCACCGGGGTGCGCATGACCAGCCATTCCCACGGCTCGGAGATGTAGGCGTGGTCGCTCTCCAGGCCGTTGTGGAAGTTCATCATCCGGTCGTGGTAGTCCCACAGGCTCCAGAGCGCCTCCGCGGGCCCGTGCAGGGCCTCGGGTAGCCAGTCGGGCGCCGTTCCCGCGCCGCGGTCGCGGTTGTAGCCGCCCGCGGTCACCAGCCAGCCGGTCCACGACACGAGGTAGACGACCGCCGCCACCACCACTGTCTGCACGAACGCCGGAACCGCGTCGATCCGCAGCCACCGCCAGAACGGACGCCGCTGCCCCGCGCTGGTCCGCGCACCGTAGTCCCACGCCACGGTCAGCAGGCCGAACGCGGCTACGAAGAAGAGGGCCGACCACTTCGTGCCGATGGCGAGACCGAAACACAGTCCCGCGCCCCAGCGCCACCACCGGGGGCCCAGCCAGCCCACCGTGGCCATGTCCGTGCCGGCGGCCGTCAGGCGGGCCAGCCGCTCCCGCGTCCTGTCGCGGTCCACCACCAGGCACGCGAACCCCGCCAGGAGCCACAGCGTCAGGAACATGTCCACCATGGCGATCCGGCTCAGCGTGAAGTGCAGGCCGTCCACGGCCATGATCAGCCCCGCCGTGCAACCGAGCAGCACCGACCGCGTCATCCTGGTCCCCAGGCGCACCAGGACGAGCACCGAGACCGTTCCGGCCACCGCCGCGGCCAGCCGCCACCCCTCCGGCGTCATGGTCCCCGCGAAGGGCGTGAGGGACCACACCCAGTCGCCCAGGGCGATCATCCACTTGCCCACCGGCGGGTGCACGATGAAGTCGCCGCCGCCGCCGAAGATGTCCTGGTCGCCGTTGGCCAGCAGTTCGTTGGCCCGCTCGACGGTCTCGTGCTCGTAGCCGAACGTCCAGAGCCCGTAGGCGTCCTTGGCGTAGTAGGTCTCGTCGAAGTAGATGCGCGCGGGCTCGCCCAGGTTGAAGAACCTCAGGGCTCCGGCGAACAGGGCCACCACGACGGCGGCGGCCCAGCCCGGCCACCCCCGGTGGGCTGGGGAAGGGCGCTCAGGCCCGTCGGTGTCAGAGGTGGCCCCCCGGCGCGACGGGGGCTCGGCCGGGGAGGTCTGGGTCTCGGAGGAAGGCGGGGTGGTGGTCATGGGCGGCTCGTAGGTTGGGATCGTCAGATGCGTGATCCGCCCGCGGACGGATCACGCGGCGGGTCGATCGGTCGGTGATGAGGCCAACCGTAGCGTGACAGGACGGGGATGACAGTGGTCGAGGGTGAGGAAGGTATGGGCGGCGCCGGGACGCTGACGCTCGCGGGTCTGCCCATCGGGAACCTGGAGGACGCGACCCCCCGGCTGCTGGGCGCCCTGGAGGGGGCCCGGGTGATCGCGGCCGAGGATACGCGCAGACTACGCCAGTTCGCCTCCCGTGCGGGAGTCCGGTTGGGCGGTGAGACGGGGGCGCGCACGGTCTCCTACTACGACGCCAACGAGAGCCGCAGGTCCGACGAGCTCCTGGACTGTCTCAGGTCCGGCTCCGACGTCCTCGTGGTCACCGACGCCGGGATGCCGGGGGTGTCCGACCCGGGCTACCGCCTGGCCGCGGCCTGCGCGAAGGAGGGGATCCGGGTGACCTCCATCCCGGGGCCCTCGGCCGTGACGACCGCGCTCGTGGTCTCCGGACTGCCCACCGACCGGTTCTGCTTCGAGGGCTTTCCGCCCCGCAAGGGCCTGGCCGGATACCTGGCGGAACTGGCCGCCGAACGCCGCACGATGGTCTTCTTCGAGAGCCCGCGCCGCACACCGGCGACCCTGGCGGCGATGGCCGAGGCCTTCGGCCCCCACCGGCGCGCCGCCGTGTGCCGGGAACTGACCAAGACCTACGAGGAGGTGCGCCGCGGCGGGCTCGGGGAGCTGGCCGCCTGGGCGGCCGAGGGCGTGCGCGGGGAGGTCTCCGTGGTCGTGGAGGGCGCACGCCGGGATGGCGGGGGGACCAGAGACACCGACCTCCTCGCGGCGGTCGCGGAGCTGGAGGAGGAGGGCGTGCGCCGCAAGGAGGCGATCGTTCGGGCGGCCAGGGAGGCGGGGGTGCCCAAGCGCCGGGTCTACGACCTCGTCCACGGTGTGGGCCGGAAGGGGGAGGACGGGTGACCTCTCCGTAGGGGATGATCGTGGCATGCGTAGTGAACTCTTCCAGAGCTCCCAGGAGATCGGCCGGGAGGGCATGGCCCTCCAGAACGACAAGATGCTCCGTGTGGGCCTGAACGGCGAGGTCCTGGCCCGGCAGGGGTCGATGGTGGCCTACCAGGGCGACGTCGACTTCTCCTACGAGGGCTCCGGCAACGTCGGCAGGTTCCTCAAGAAGGCGTTCACGGGTGAGGGGATGCCGCTCATGCGGATCACCGGGCGCGGCGACGTGTTCCTCGCCCGTGACGCCTGGGACATCCACCTCATCGACCTCGAAGGCGACTCCCTCACCGTCAACGGCGACAACGTCCTGGCCTTCGAGGCGGGTCTGAGCTGGGACATCAACCGGATCAAGGGCGCCGGTATCGCGGCCGGGGGCCTGTTCAACACGGTGTTCACCGGCCACGGACGGGTGGCCGTGGCCTGCCATGGAGCGCCGGTGCTCCTCGACGTCGACCAGCCGACCTTCGTCGACACCGACGCGGCGGTCGCCTGGTCCAGCTCCCTCCAGGCCGGGGTGCGGAGCACCGTGAAGGCCGGGGCCCTCATCGGCCGCGGCAGCGGTGAGGCGGTCCAGTTGGCCTTCCAGGGGCAGGGATTCGTGCTCGTCCAGGCCTCCGAGGGCGCGCCGCCCGTGCCCCAGGCCTGAGCGGGGCAGGTCCCGGGAACGGCACAGGGCCCGGACTCCGAGCGGAGTCCGGGCCCTGCGGCCGCTGTGCCAGCGGCATCAGACGACGGCGCCGTCGTCCTCCTCGCGCGCGGCCTTGGCGGCGTCGCGCTTCTTGCTCTTGAGCGCCTTGAGTACGTGCGGGGCGGGCGTCTTGTCCCACCTCTGCAACCAGATGGCCAGCGGGACCGCCACGAACACCGTGGAGACCACGCCGGTGCTCAGACCGACCAGCATCGCGATCGAGAAGTCCTGGAGCGAGGACCCGCCGAGGGCGGTGAGGAAGCCCAGGATGATCAGTGCTCCGACCGAGGTGTTGACGGTACGCGGCAGGGTGTTGAGCACCGCCCGGTTGGCGATCTCCGTGAACGAGGACGTCTCGTCTCTGGCCCACTCGTCGCGGATGCGGTCGAACACCACGACCGTGTCGTTGACGGTGAAGCCGATGACGCTCAGGATCGCGGCGAGGAACACCCCGTCGATCGGCTTGCCCCACCAGATGAACAGGCCGATCACCAGCGTGATGTTGAACGCCAGCGACAGCATCGTGGAGACGCCGAAGGACCAGCGGAAGCGCCAGGCCAGGTAGATCAACTGGAGGCCCAGCGCCGCGCCGAGGGCGATCATGGCCTTGTTGCGCAGTTCGTCGCCCATGCTCGGGCCGATCAGCTCGTCGCTGACCAGTTCCACACCGCCGGTCTTGGCGGCCAGGGCGTCCTCGACCGCCGCGGCGTCGGCGTCGGAGAGCTCACCGGTACGCACGGAGATGTCGCCGTCGCCGGCCTCCTGCACCACGGCGGTGTCCGAACCGGGGAAGTCGAGCGCGGCGATCGTCTCGCGGGCGTCGTCCACGCTCAGGGTCTCGTCGCCGGTGATCTCGTACTCCAGGACACGCCCGCCGGTGAACTCCACACCGAGGTTGGTGTCCCGGACGAACGGGGCGGCGACGGAGACGACGACGATGGCGCCGGCGGCGATCAGCGCGACGTTGCGGAAGCGCATGAGGTCGGGGCTCTTGCGGATCAGCCAGGCGCGCACCTGGCCGATCCGGTCGATTCCGGTGATCGCCGGGTTCTTCTTCACCACCGCGCGGCGGACCGCCCACTCGACGAACACGCGCGCGATGACCAGGGCGGAGATCATCGAGGCGATGGTGCCGATGCTCAGGGTGACACCGAAGCCCTGGACCGTGCCGGAGGCGAAGAAGAACAGCAGCGCCGCGGCGATGAGCGTGGTGACGTTGGTGTCGAGCACCGCGCTCCACGCCTTGCGGCTGCCCTCGGCGAAGGCCTTCTCCAGGCTCGGCGGGATGGCCCGGCGGCGACGGCGGGCCTTGGCCGAGGCGGAGCCCTTGTCGTCTTCGGAGCCGCGTGCGCCCTTGTTGGCCTCGAACACCTGTTTCTGGCGCTGGTACTCCTCACGGGAACGTTCGAAGATCAGCACGTTGGCGTCGATGGCCATACCGATGGCCAGCACGAAACCCGCCAGGCCGGGCAGGGTCAGTGTCGCCCCGATCGCGACCAGGGCGCCGTAGGCGATGAGTGTGTAGAACGCCAGCGCGACCGAGGCCAGCAGGCCGACGAGGCGGTAGACCAGCGTGATGTACAGCGCGGTGAAGGCGATACCGAGCAGCGCGGCGAACGCGCTGGCCTGGATGGCGGCGGCACCGAGGGTCGGGCCGACGGTCTGGCGCTGGATCTCGGTGACCGGCAGCGGCAGCGAGCCGCCCTCGATCAGAACGGCCAGGTCGCCCGCGGTCTCACTGGTGAACTGGGTGCTGGTGATGTTGGTCCAGCCCTCGGCGCTCCCGGTCCCGCACGCGTAGTCCTGGCCGAGTTCCGGCGAGGAGATGATCTGGTCGTCCAGGACGATGGCCACGCGGCGGCGCGGGTCGCCCATGTTGTAGCAGGCGGCCTCGGCGGTCAGGGCCTGCCACTGGTCGCGGCCCTCGCTGTCGAAGTCGACCCGCACGTTCCAGGTCGCTCCGGTGGTGTTGTCCAGCAGGGCGTCCGCTCCGGAGATCTGGTCGCCCTGGACGGCCGCCTCCCCCAGTTGCAGGTACGTGCCCTGCGAGTCGGGGAGCGTCATCACGACGTCCTCGGGGTTCTCCGCGCTCTGGCCGCCGCCCTGGCCGCCGGTGACGCCGCCGTCCCCCATGCCTTCGAGGAGTTCGGCGATCTCCTCCTCGGTCATCTCGGCCTCGCCGGAGCCCTCCTCGCCCCCGGCGGGCTCCTCCTCGGCGTCGGCGGGCACCCGCGCCTCGTCGGCGGTGCCCTGCGGCGCGTTGGCGGTGTCGCCGGGCATGACGCCGGTGGTGGACTGGCCGGTCCCCAGCACGGGGTGAATGCCCAGTTGGGCGGTCTGGCCGATGATCTCGGCCGCCTCAGCCGGGTCCTGGACGCCGGGCAGTTCGACGATGATCCGGTTCTCACCGGAGCGCGACATGTTGGCCTCGGCCACGCCGAGGCTGTCGATGCGCTGGCGCAGGACCTCGATCACCTTGTCGGTGTTCTCGGCGTTGGCCGGGGTGTCGGGGCCGTCCTGGGTCTCCAGGACGATCTGTGTACCGCCGCTGAGGTCGAGCCCCAGGCGCGGCGGGATGAACCATGCCGCGCCGAACGCGACGACGATGACGAGCAGGGAGATGAGCGCGCGTATCCAGCGCCCCTGTGCTCCCGTTTGACTGGACAAGGGGTAGGGCCTCTCACTACGGATGGTCGGATCGCCCGGCGCGCCCGTGCCATGGCGCGGCGCCGCCGGGAGGGGGGTGGTGTCAGGTGGTGGAGAGCGCGGTGAGAGGCGGTGCCCGTGTGGGCGGCAGTTCCCCCGCCGCGGCCTGTTCGGGCAGGGGGTCCGGCTGGGGCCGCTCCAGGGGCCACCACGGCTGCTCCCACGCCGCCAGGCGCAGGGCGCACGCGGGGACGGCGTCGGGGAGGTCGCGCGGAGCCGAACGCTGGTCGCACGCGGCGACCGTCGGCCCGTCGGCGAGCACGGGGTGGTCGGCCGGGACGGAGGCGTACTCGCCCGCCGGATCTCCGCCGTGCGCCGCGACCGCCTCCTCCGCGGCGGGTCGCGCCTGCGAGGCCGGCCCAGGGAACCCGGAACCGAACGGCAGGGTGAGCACGACCAGGAGCACCACGCTCGTGACGAGGACCGTGGTGTCCAGGGCAGGGCGCAGCGGCGCACGGGTGTCCGTGGTGATCACCGCCTCGCCTGAAGGATGTCCGGTCGTCGCCGGATGACGGTCGCGGTCCGGCGGCGTTGGGCAGAGCATACGGGTCCGGTCGGACCCGGGGGCATCGTCCCACGGGTCCCCGCCGCGGCACTACCCGCCTCGGTGCCCTCCCGCCACGGCCCTGCTCCCGGGTGCGAGTGGGTCCCGGCGGCTTTAGTCTTGAGGCATGTCGTCGAATCGCCACATCCTGACCGCGGTCGCCTGGCCCTACGCCAACGGCCCGCGCCACATCGGCCACGTGTCCGGCTTCGGAGTCCCCTCCGACGTCTTCTCCCGCTTCCAGCGAATGTCGGGCAACCGCGTGCTGATGGTCAGCGGCACCGACGAACACGGCACCCCCATCCAGGTCCTCGCCGACCAGAAGGGCCAGAGCCCCCGCGAGGTCGCCGACCACTACAACCGGCTCATCGCCGAGGACCTCGTCGCCCTGGGGCTGTCCTACGACCTGTTCACCCGTACCAGCACCGGCAACCACTACGAGGTGGCCCAGAAGCTGTTCGCCACGCTGTACGAGAACGGCTACGTCTTCACCCACACCACCAAGGGCGCGATCTCGCCCTCCACCGGCCGCACTCTGCCCGACCGCTACGTCGAGGGCGTCTGTCCGATCTGCGGCTACGACGGCGCGCGCGGCGACCAGTGCGACGACTGCGGCAACCAACTCGACCCGGTCGACCTCGTCGCCCCCCGCTCCAGGATCAACGGGGAGACCCCCGAGTTCGTGGACACCGAGCACTTCATGCTCGACCTGCCCGCCTTCGCCGACATCCTCACCCGGTGGCTCAAGGGCAAGGAAGGGAAGGAGGCTGCGCTGGAGGCGTCCGTTGAGGGTGGTGGCGGGCGACGGGGGAAGGAGGCTGCGCTGGAGGCGTCCGTTGAGGGTGGTGGCGGGCGACGGGAGGGCTGGCGGCCCAACGTCCTCAAGTTCTCCATGAACCTGGTGGAGGACCTCCAGCCGCGCGCGGTCACCCGCGACCTCAACTGGGGCGTCCCCATTCCGCTGGAGGGCTGGTCGGACAACCCCAACAAGCGCCTGTACGTGTGGTTCGACGCCGTCATCGGGTACCTGTCCGCCTCCATCGAGTGGGCCCGGCGCGTCGGGGAGCCCGACGCCTGGCGCCGCTGGTGGCAGGGCGAGGACGCCGAGTCGTTCTACTTCATGGGCAAGGACAACATCGTCTTCCACTCGGTGATCTGGCCCGCGATCCTCATGGGCGTCAGCGGCGAGGGCGACCGCGGCGGCGAGGCGGGCGAGATGGGCGCGTTCAACCTGCCCACCGAGGTGGTCTCCAGCGAGTTCCTCACCATGGAGGGGCGCAAGTTCTCCTCCTCCCGGCGTGTGGTCATCTACGTGCGCGACTTTCTGGAGCGCTACTCCGCCGACGCGCTGCGGTACTACATCATGGCGGCCGGCCCCGAGACCCAGGACACCGACTTCACCTGGGCCGAGTTCGTGCGCCGCAACAACGACGAACTCGTGGCGGCCTGGGGCAACCTGGTCAACCGCTCCATCTCCATGGCGGCCAAGAACATCGGTGCGGTCCCCGAGGCGGGCGAGCTGACCGAGGAGGACCTGCGGGTGCTGGAGCACTCGCGCACGGCCTTCGACACGGTCGGCCAGAGGCTGGAGCGGTCGCAGTTCAAGGCGGCGCTCCAGGAGGCCATGCGCACCGTTGCCGAGGCCAACAAGTACATCTCCGACCAGGCCCCGTGGGCGCTGAAGAAGACCGACCCGGACCGGATGGCCACCGTCCTGCACGTGGCGCTCCAACTGGTCAGCGACGCAAACACGCTGCTCACCCCGTTCCTGCCCGAGTCCGCCAACAAGGTGCACGCCATGCTCGGCGGCACCGGCACGTGGACCGGGATGCCCCGTCTGGAGACCGGACACGACCGCATCGGCGGTTCGGGCGAGGCGGTGGACTACCCGGTGATCACCGGGGACTACGCCGACGACCAGGCGTACTGGGGGACGACCCCGATCCTGCCGGGCACCCCGCTCAGCCGCCCGCAGCCGCTGTTCGCCAAGCTCGACCCGTCCGTGGTGGACGAGGAGCTGGCCCGCCTGGAGGGCGACGGTGAGTAGGCGCAAGGGCCGGGCGGTACGCGAGCGCAACAGCAGGACCCCGCCGCCCCTGCCCGAACCCCTGCGCACGGCGGTGCCCGACTGCCACACCCACATGGACATGCAGGAGCCCGGGGTCGAGGAGATCATCGCCGCCGCGGAGAGCGTGGGCGTGGCGCCGCTGCTCCAGGTGGGGGTGGACCTGTCCTCCTCGCGCTGGGCCGCGGAGACGGCTGAGGCGTATCCGGGCCGGGTGTGGGCGGCCGTGGCCCTGCACCCCAACGAGGCGCCGCGTATCGTGCACGGCGACGGCGCGGAGGGCGTGGAGGTCGACGAGACCGACTGGGCGGGCAAGGCCCGTCCCGGCGGCGGCTACGGGCTCCTGGAGGAGCAACTGGCCGGGATCGACGAACTGGCCGCTCTGCCGTATGTCGTCGCGGTCGGCGAGACCGGCATGGACACCTTCCGCACCGGCGCCCAGGGCAAGCGCGCGCAGGAGGAGTCCTTCCGCCGCCACATCGCCATCGCCAAGCGGCACGGCAAGGCGGTGATGATCCACGACCGTGAGGCCCATGAGGACGTGCTGCGCGTCCTGGAGGAGGAGGGCGCGCCCGACCGGGTGGTCTTCCACTGCTTCTCCGGGGACGCCGAGATGGCGAAGGTGTGCGCCGAGCGCGGCTACTTCATGAGCTTCGCTGGCAACGTGACCTTCGGCAGCGCCGAACCGCTGCGCGAGGCCGCGCGCGCCGCACCGCCCGAGCTGGTCCTGGTGGAGACCGACGCGCCCTTCCTCACCCCCAAGCCCTACCGGGGGCGGCCCAACGCGCCCTACCTGGTCCCGCACACACTGCGCGCGCTGGCGCAGACCAAGGGCATGGACGAGGACGTCCTCGCCGCCGCCGTCGCCGACAACGCCCGCCGCGCCTTCGGTATCTGAGCGCCTCCGGCGGCGGAGCACCCGCCGCCGGAGGCCTCTCCCTCCTACCGGCCGCCCTTGCGGCGCCGGGCGTCCCGGGCGATCCTGCCGTAGGTCTTCGTCCGCTGCTTGTCCCGCGCCCGCAGCCGGTGCTCGGTCCGGTCGCGGTTGCGCTCGGCCTCCCTGCGGAGCTTGTTCCACCGCCCCAGCCGAGCCGGGTCGAGGTCGCCCTCGGCGGCGGCGGCGGTGACCGCGCAGCCCGGTTCGGGGCCGTGCGAGCAGTCGGCGAAGCGGCACAGCTCCGCCAGTTCCCGGATGTCGTCGAAGGTGCGGTCGACCGCCGAGGTGTCACCCGTGACGTCGACCCGGCGCAGCCCCGGGATGTCCAGGACCAGCGCGCCCCCGGGCAGGACCAGCAGTTGCCGGTGGGTGGTGGTGTGCCGTCCGCGCTTGTCCTGGCGGATCTCGCCGGTGGCCATGAGCGTACGTCCGGCGATCGCGTTGACCAGACTGGACTTGCCCGCCCCGGAGGTACCCAGGAACACCCAGGTGCTGCCCGGCAGCAGGATCCGTGCCAGGGCGTCCACACCCTCGCCGGTGTGGGCGCTGACCGGGTGGACGTCGGCGCCCGGGGCGACCGACGCGGCCAGTTCGAGCGCTTCGGGCAGGCGGTCGCCGGCCAGGTCGGCCTTGGTGACGGCGACGGTGGGCGCGGACCCGCCGGACCAGGCCAGGCTGAGGAACCGCTCCAGACGGCCCGGGTTCGGGCCCTGGTCGGCGGCCTCGCAGATGAGCACCCCGTCGACGTTGGCGGCCAGGACCTGGTCGTGGGAGTCGGCGGCCACGCCTTGGCGGACGAGTGATGAGGAGCGCTCCAGGACGGCCTCGACCAGCCAGGTGTCGCCGGAGCGGCGCAGGGCCACCCAGTCGCCGCTCGTCGGTGCGGCGGCCGGGTCGGTGCGGGCGGCCCGGCGCACGGCGGGCGCGTGTTCGGCGTTCTCCGGCCCGGGCAGCAGCACCTCGGCGCCGCCGCGTCGGGCGGCGGCCACCCGGGCGGGGACCAGGGTGTGCGGACTGGTCGGGACGAGGGCGTCGAAGGCCTCAGCGACACGGTCGGTCCAGCCGAGGCGGGTGAGCGGGTGTGACGCGTGCGCGTCGGGGTCGTGGTGGTACACGTCGGGCTCTCTGTACGGGTGAGCCCCGTGAGTGCTTCAGGGCTCGCTGATGATCGGTGAACCGTTGCGGGGGGCGGGGTCGAACACAGTCATCGCGAGGTCCTCTCCTTGGTCGCTTCCGGTCCGGGCGCGAGGCGCCCCGGACCAGCCGATCCTAGATCGGTCGGCTCCGGGGGCGCCAGTGGTTTTCCCCGCTTCCGCGGGGTGGCCGTGTCAGCGGCGGCGGGTCCACACGTCGTCGGCCGCTGGGGCCGAACGGCCCACGGGCGGTGCGGCGGCGGGGCTGGGCGTTCTGCGGGGGCGCCTGGTCTCCATGTCGTCAGAGAGCATGAGGAAGAGGCTGGCCGTGAGGATGGTCACGAACAGGCCCACGATCAGGGGCAGCAGGAATTCGGTGGCGCTGCCGCCGGGGAGGGGCTGCGCGGCGCCCCAGTCGGCGTCGGGCGTGATCCGTACGCCCATCATGGCGGTGTAGTGCATGGAGGCGATCGCCACGGCCATGAGCGGTGAGGCGAAGGCCAGGGCGGCGGCCCCGTTGAGGCGGGTGGCGAACCAGAGTGCGACGGTGGCGGCGACCAGGGCGATGCCGATGGCGGTGGCCACGTAGCCGGTCTCGTGGGACATGGTGCCGCGGAAGTTCATCGAGAACATGCCCATGTAGTGCATGGAGACGACGCCGATGCCGGCGATGGCGCCGCCCGCGAGGAGCCGGAGGGGGCTGTCCTGGTTGAGGGTGAGCGTGAGGGCCACGGCCATGACGGCGACGGCCAGCAGCCCGCTGACGACCGTGAGGGGAGGGTCGTAGCGCACGGTGAGCCCGTCGGGGGAGTAGCCCATCATCGCGATGAAGTGCATCGACCACACGGCGATGGCTCCGAGGGAGAAGGCGGCGAGGGCCAGCCACTGCCATCGGAGGGGGCCTTGGGCGCGGCGGGCGCGCGAGGCGAAGGCCAGGCCGAGAAAGGATCCGATCATCGAGACTGCGACGGAGATCGGGAATGCGGGTCCGTGGCTGAGGAGGTGCTCGATCACTGTACGGCTCTCCATGGCCTATTGGGGGGTAAGTCGGTACGAAAGTAGTGAAATTGCGACACTTATATGCAGGATTATCAAGAGATGGCCGATGTCGGCCAATATGAATAAGGGGGGTTGCGCTCATGGAGAACGGGCCCACCGGATCGAATCCGGTGGGCCCATGGGGTGTGTTTCCGCTGCTGGGGGGCGGGGGTCAGCCGCGTCTGCCCCAGACGTCGTCCCCGGGGGTGTTCCGACTGGTCGGAGCGGCCCGGCGGTCGGAGCCGGTCTCCGGGGCGTCGGTCGGCCCGTTGTGTGATGACGGGGCGTCGTCCCGGCCGTTCTCGGTGAACATCAGGGCGGTGCTGCACGCGAGGACGATGGCGAACAGGCCCAGGATCAGCGGGATCATGAGTTCGGTGACGCCCGAGCCCTGGAGCGCCACACCGTCCCACTCGGCGTCGGGGGTGATCCGGACACCCGCCATGCCCACGTAGTGCATGGCGTTGACCGCGAGGGCCATGATGAGGGAGGCCCCCACCAGGGAAACGGCGTTCCTGAGGCGGGTGGCGAACCAGAGTGCGACGGTGGCGGCGACCAGGGCGATGCCGATGGCGGTGGCCACGTAGCCGGTCTCGTGGGACATGGTGCCGCGGAAGTTCATCGAGAACATGCCCATGTAGTGCATGGAGACGACGCCGATGCCGGCGATGGCGCCGCCCGCGAGGAGCCGGAGGGGGCTGTCCTGGTTGAGGGTGAGCGTGAGGGCCACGGCCATGACGGCGACGGCCAGCAGCCCGCTGACGATCGTCAGGAGGGGGTCGTAGCGCACGGTGAGGTCGCCGGGGGAGTAGCCCATCATCGCGATGAAGTGCATCGACCACACCGCGACGCCACCCAGGGTCAGGGAGGCCAGGGCCAGCCACTGCCACCGGGAGGCACCCTGGGCGCCGCGGGCGCGTGAGGCGAATCCCAGGCTGAGAAGGGATCCGATCGCCGCGACGACGATGGTGATCAGGAAAACGCCCGGCTGGTGGTGTTGAAGGAGGTGCTCGATCACTGGTGCTTCTCCATTCCTCCGGCTGCTGCGGAAAAGAATCGTGAAACGATTTACCACGCTGCCGGGGGATTATTCGGTTCGTGGTGCTCGGGAGGCTGCCGTCATCGGTCCGACGGTGGGTGTCCCGTGGGGGGTGGCGCCCCGTTCCGGTGTTCCCCTCCGGAGCGCGGCGGCGAGCGGACGTGTCGCACCAGGGTTCGGAGTGAACGGGAGAATGCGGGACATAGCGCATCAATCTACCTGCTGCGATGTGCCTGGTCAGTAGCCATGTGTCGTTTTAAGAAACATTGACGTAACATTCACCGAAGCTTGCCCGATTCGATACCAGGCTCCGCCCCGGACCTGGCCTTCACGCCGCCGGAGGTGATGCGGGAGAATACCCGCACAGCCCCCCACATCGCAGGGAGAGAACCGGTATGTTCCGGATCGCCGTCAGCCGCCTCACCGACGACGGGTGGCGGATCACCCCGGAGCTTCGGGAGACCGCCATGACCGTGGACGAGGCGCTGCTCGCTCTGGGCAGGCACCTGCCGACCGCCGACACCTCCGGCATCGGCGGGGACGCGGTGCAGCGGTCGGTCAACCGCGTCAACGACTTCCGCCGGGACGTGTCCACCGGGGACGGCGGCCGCTACCGGGTGGTCATCGCCCCGATGATGTGAACCGCCCGCGAGCATCCCGCAACGGCTGCCGCCCCGGCCGGGTTCAGGCTGACCCGAAGGCCGAGTCAAAGGACGCGCGCGGCGGGTCGAACGCGTGTGACCGTACGAAGTCCACTGCCTCGGCGGCCCCGGCGAGCCGGTCCATCCCAGCGTCCTCCCACTCCACGGAGATCGGCCCGTCGTAGCCGATGGCGTTGAGGGTGCGGAAGCAGTCCTCCCAGGGCACGTCTCCGCGCCCGGTCGACACGAAGTCCCAGCCCCGCCGGGGGTCGCCCCACGGCAGGTGGGAGCCCAGCCGCCCGCTGCGCCCGTCGGAGGCGCGCATACGCGTGTCCTTGCAGTCCACGTGGTAGATCCGGTCGCGGAAGTCCCACAGGAACCCCGCCGGGTCGATGCCCTGCCACACCATGTGGCTGGGGTCCCAGTTGAGCCCGAACGCGGGCCGGTGCCCCACCGCCTCCAGCGCCCGCTGGGTGCTCCAGTAGTCGTAGGCGATCTCCGAGGGATGTACCTCGTGCGCGAACCGCACGCCCACCTCGTCGAACACGTCCAGGATCGGGTTCCACCGGTCGGCGAAGTCCCGGTACCCGGCCTCGACGACCTCCGGGCCGACCGGAGGGAACATCGCCACGTACTTCCAGATCGCCGACCCGGTGAAGCCCGCCACGGTGGACACCCCCAGCCGGGCGGCGGCCCGGGCGGTGGTGCGCATCTCCTCCGCGGCGCGGCGGCGCACGCCCTCGGGGTCGCCGTCGCCCCACACCCGGGGGGGCAGGATGTCCCGGTGGCGCTGGTCGATGGGGTCGTCGCAGACCGCCTGACCGAGCAGGTGGTTGGAGATCGCCCAGACGCCGAGCCCGTACCGTTCCAGGACGTCTAGCCGATCGCGCACGTAGTCGTCGTCCTCGGCGGCGCGTACGACGTCGAGGTGGTCGCCCCAGCAGGCGATCTCCAGGCCGTCGTAGCCCCAGGAGGAGGCCAGGGAGCACACCTCCTCGAAGGGCAGGTCGGCCCACTGGCCGGTGAAGAGCGTGACGGGGCGCGGCATGTCTCACTACCTCCGTGGTGACGGTGAACGGGAGCCGAGGGCCGGACGGGCGGTCTCGGAGGACAGGGAGCGGAGGAACGCCAGGCCGTCGACCGCGATCGCGTCCTGGCTCTCCGCGAGCGGCCGCCAGACCGAGGCGGCCGTGGCGATGGCGGCGTTGTCCGCCGTGAACGACTCGATGACGAGCGGACCCTCGTAGCCGGACCGGTCGAGGGCGGAGAGCAGACCGGGCCAGTCCAGGTGGTCAGCGCCGGGGGCGCCCCGGTCGTTGGCGCACACCTGCACGTGCTTGATCCGACCGGCGGCGCGTTCCACGGCCTCCGCCAGGCCGCGTTCCTCGATGTTGAGGTGGTACACGTCCAGGGCGAGCCCGCAGTGCTCCTCCGGCAGGTCCGCGAGGGCGTCCAGGGCCTGGTCCACCGTGTTGAGCACACTGGTCTCATACCGGTTCAGCGGTTCCACCGCGACGGCGACGCCCGCCGACGCTGCGTGCTCCACCACGGGGGCGAGCGCCTCGGCCAGTTCGGCGCGCAGCCCCGCCCGCTCGCCGGGCGCCATGCGCCAGGTCCGGCCGACCGAGGCGTAGGCGGGGCCCGCGACGACGGGGGAGCCGACCTCCGCCGCCGCGTCCACCACCCGCCGCAGGTAGTCCTGCGTGGCCGTGCGGGTTCCCGGGTCCGTGGCCACCAGCTCCCGGCCGGGTCCCATGACCAGGACGACACTCGCCGACAGGCCGAGGCCGTCCAGCAGTGTGCGGGTGCGCCGGGGGCTCCAGTCCCCGACCTCCTCCACGGGCAGTTCCAGGACGTCGAACCCCCACTCCGCGGTGCGCGGCGCGATGTGCTCCACACCGGCGTCGGTGACCGGTGACGTCCACACCCAGGTGTTCACCCCCAGCGCACGCATCTAGCGGTCCATCCAGGCTTCGGGGAACCCGGGCAGGTCCTCGCCGCCGAACTTGGCGTAGTGCAGGGACGGCATGTCAGCGTTGCGGTCCAGATACTCCTGGAGCTCGTCTTGGCGGATGGGCTCCTGGGGAAGCACCCACTCGGAGGGGACCTCCTCCCCGGCCAGGACCATGGCGGCGGCCAGGACCGGGGTGCGCCACTGGAAGTTGGAGTACACCGGGGCGATGGCGGTCAGGCCCTCCTCGTCCCACGTGCGCATGAAGCTCAGCTCGTCCTCACCGGAGATCACCGGGTAGGGCCGCCCCGCGTCCTCGAACGCCTCCAGCGCGGCCACGGAGCCGTCCCCGGCGTCCATCCAGATGCCGTCGACCTCTCCCCGCTGGAGGTGCTGGGACACCAGGTCCTTGATCTGTGCCCCGTCGCCCTCGGTGAACTCGTAGCCGAGCACGTCCAGTTCGCTCTCGCCGAAGATCGTCTGTGCCGCCGCCCAGCGGTGTTCGAGCACGTCGACACCGGGCAGGATGCGCAGCGCCAGGACGGTCGAACCGGGCTCCAGGTTCTCCACGAGGAACTCGGCGGCGTCCGCGCCGTAGGCGTAGCCGCCGATCGGGTGGATGAAGGTGGCCATGCAGTCGGTGTTGACGCCCCGGTCGAAGACGATCACGGGCACGCCGCTCTCACAGGCGGTCTCCACCGCGGGGGTGAGGGTGGCGGTGGTCGAGGGGGAGATGATGATCGTGTCGCAGTCGCCTGAGTCCACGAACGCCTGGATGTCGGAGATCTGTTGGTTGTCGTCGTCGGCGGCGTCGGAGACGCGGAACTCGCCGATGCGGCCCTCCGCCTGGAGCGCCTCCACCTGCTGCTCCATGGTGATGAAGCCGGTGACCCGCCAGGGGTTGGAGACCGACGCGTTGGAGAAGCACACGGTGGCGTCCTCGGGGGCGTCGATTGCGAACCCGGAGGTGTCGGTCCACTCGGGGTCGATCGCCTGGAGCCAGGGCTGGTCGGCGGGGCCCTCCGGCTCGATGTCGCGCTGGGCGAGCTGGGCGTCGAACTCGGCCTGGTCGAACCAATCGGGGTCCGGGGTCAGGTCCGTGTCCGAGCCGCCCGGGCCCTCTGCCGAACACGCGGTCAGGGCGAGGACCGCGCCGGCCGCGCCGGCGAACACTGCACGGGGGATACGCATGGGGGGTTACCTCCTGGAAGTTCCGGGTCGCTGCCCGGTCTGATGGTCCGGCAGCCGTCGCGGGCGCTCCGGCCGTCGTGGTTCACCGCGCAGCGAGGCGTAGGCCACCGCGGCGATGATGATGAGCCCCTGCACCGTCGGTTGGAGGGTGGAGGGCAGATAGAGCTGGTTGAACAGGGTGAACAGTGCCTCGATGGTGAGAGCGCCGAGGCAGGCGGCGACGACGGTGCCCCGGCCGCCGCCGAGTACGACCCCGCCGAGGACGACGGCGGTGATCGCGGTGAACTCCAGCCCCTCGCCGACCTGCGCGGTCACACCGGCGAACCCGCCGATGAGGACGGCCGCCAGGGTGGCCATGAGAGAGGAGCCGACGAAGGCCAGCGTGCGCACGCGCTGGACTCGCACCCCGGAGAACGCGGCGGCCGTGTCGTTGTCACCGGTCGCCATGAGAGAGCGGCCGAAGGGCGAGCGCATGAGGAGCACCGCGGCGACGGCCGCCGCCGCGGCGATGAGAACGGCCCAGGGGAGCTGGCCGAGGTAGGGGATGCCGTCGATCCCCCCGCGTCCGGGAACGCGGAACGCCTCCGACAGGGCACCGGTGGGCGCACCACCGGTCCAGTAGTGGACCGCTCCGTAGAGGACCAGCATGGTGCCGAGCGTGGTGATGATCGAGGGCACCTTGAGCACGGTGGTGACCAGTCCGTTGACCAGCCCGACCACCAGGCCGAACACCACGAGGAGGGCGAGAACCGGCACGGTGGCGGCCTCGTCCCCGTCGATGAGCCGGGCGGCGATCACCACCTGCGCACCCACGAGCGAGCCGACCGAGAGGTCGAACTCCCCGGAGGCGATCACCATGTACTGGCCGATCGCCAGGACCACCAGGGGCGCCGCCTGCTTCGCGAAGCCCATCAGGGGCGGCCCCTGGAGGAAGAACGGGTTCTGGACGGCGATGACGACGAAGATCAGGACCAGCAGCAGGGCCGTGGTGGCGGTGCCGCCGCGGGTGAGCGCGGCCAACGAGCGGAACGGGTCCGAGGCGGTCATCGGCTCTCTCCCAGGGGTGTGCGGGCGGGAGGGGCGGGATCGGCCGACGGTCTCGGCGGGCCGCCGGAGGGGAAGCGGGTCCGCACGGCGGTGCGGGAGTGGCGTGAGCGGGCGTAGACCGCCACCGCGCTGACGAGCACGGCCCCCCGCAGGACGTCCTTGACGAAGGGGTCGACGGCCAGGATGTTGAACACCGTGTCGAGTGTGGCCAGGACGAACACGCCGGCGACCGTTCCGCCGACGCCGCCGCGACCGCCCAGCAGGTAGGTTCCGCCCAGAACGACGGCGGCGATGGCCTCCAGCTCGTAGCCGTTGCCGTAGACGAGCGCGCTACCGGTGCCGAACCGCGCCGCCAGGAGCAGGCCCGCCGCCCCGGCGGTGACCGAGCAGAGCACGTGCGCTGTGACGATCGTGCGGTCGGCCCTGACCCCGGAGAGCCGGGCGACCTCCGCGTCGCCGCCCACCGCGTACATGTGGTACCCGGTTCGGGTGCGGCGCAGGAACACCACGGCGGCCACCGCGAGGGCGACCATGACCAGGGTGGAGACCGGTAGCACGCCGATCCGGGCGTGGCCGAAGACCTGGAACGCGTCGGGCACCGACCCGGCCGGGCCCTGGAAGTTCGTGTCCAGGTAGCCCTTGATGACGAGTCCCATACCGAGGGTGGCGATGAAGGGGTTGACCCGCAGCCGGGTGACGACCAGCCCGTTGGCGAGGCCGATGAGCGCCGATACCCCGAGCGCCGCGCCGATACCGAGCAGGATGCGGGAGGGCTCTCCGGCCATGGCGGTCGCCCCGACGATGGTGGACAGTGCCGCGACGTAGCCCACCGACAGGTCCAGGGACCGGCACAGGATGACGAGTGTCTGGCCGATGGCGAGGAAGCCGAGCAGGCTGCTGCGGGTGAGGAGGTCGACAGTGTTGGAAGCGGTGAACAGGTTCGCGCCCCGGGTGGCGAGGAGGGCGGCGCTGACCGCGAGGAGAAGGACGAGGGCCAGGTAGACCAGCCCCGTGGTGCCCAGGCGTGAGGCCGCGCGCAGGGGAGCGGGGGAGTCAGGGGGTCGGGTCACGGGGCGGCCTCTTCCTGCGGGTGCGGCCGGGAAACGTCCGGCGCCGTGTCGGTGGGGGGTTCGTGCGCCGTGCCGGTGGCCATCGCCATGACGGCCTCCTCACTCGATCCGCCGGGCAGCTCCCCCGCCACCCGGCCGTCTTCGAGCACGAGCAACCGGTCGGCCATCCCGATCAGCTCGGGCAGCTCGGAAGAGACCAGGACGATCGCCACGCCGTCCGCGGCCAGTTCGCGCATCAGCCGGTAGACGGCCTGTTTGGCGCCCACGTCGATTCCCCGGGTGGGCTCGTCGAGCACCATGACGCCCGGTTCGGTGGCCAGCCACTTGGCCAGGACGACCTTCTGCTGGTTGCCGCCCGACAGGTACCGGACCTCCTGGGCGTGGCCGCCGTGGGAGACGAGTTCGAGGGAGGACAGCAGACCGGGCAGTCGCCGGGCCCGGCGGCGCGCACCGGCGGGCAGGACCGCGTCGAGGACCAGGCGGCCGTTGGCCAGGACCGACTGGTGCAGGGCCAGCCCCTGGGCCTTGCGGTCCTCCGTGACGAGTGCGATCCCCGCGCGCACGGCCTGCCGGGGCGAGCGCGGGTTCACGCGGTCCCCGTCCACGTGGACGTCGCCGCGGGTGAAGCGGTCGATACCGAAGAGGGCGTGCGCGACCTCGGTGCGGCCGCTGCCCTGGAGCCCGGCCAGCCCCAGGATCTCCCCGCCGCGCACCTCCAGGCCGATCCCGTCGAGCCGGGTGTTGCCGCCGCCGGTGACCGACAGCCGGACCCTCCCCGAGTGCTCGCCGCGGGGTTCCAGGTGCTGGGGGAAGACCGAGGAGACGGGGCGGCCCACCATCGTGCGCACGATGTCGGCGGGGCGGGTGTCCCCGGTCGCGACGGTGTCCGCCAGGTGACCGTCCTTGAGGACGGTGACCGTCGTGGACAGGTCGAAGATCTCCTTCAACCGGTGGGAGACGTAGAGGACGGCGACCCCCCGTTCGCACAGGCGGTGGACGATCCGGTAGAGGGCCTCTACCTCGTGTTCGGCCAGGGCGGCGGTGGGCTCGTCCATCGAGATGACGCGCGCGTCGAGGGAGAGCGCCTTGACGATCTCCACGATCTGCTGCTCGGCGACCGAGAGCGAGCGCACCTTCGACGCGGGGGAGATGCCCGACAGGCCGAGGTCGGAGAGGAGCGCCGCGGTGGCCCTGTCCATGGCGCGTCCGTCGACCAGCCCGCGGCGGCGGATCTCCCGGCCCAGGAACACGTTCTCGGCGACGGTGCGCTCGGGAAGCAGGTTGAACTCCTGGAAGACCGTGGCCACACCGGCCCTCTGGGCTTGGAGGGGGTGCTCGAAGGAGACCTGTTCGCCCGCGAGTTCCACGGTGCCGCCGTCGGGGCGGTGCACCCCGGCCAGCACCTTCATCAGGGTGGACTTGCCCGCGCCGTTCTCGCCGACCAGGGCGTGCACCTCGCCGGGGTGCAGGTCCAGGTCGACGCCGTGCAGGACGCGCACACCCAGGAACGACTTCGTGATGCCGCGCATGCGCAGCAGGGGCCGGGCGGTCATGGCCCGCTCACCTCCGCGACGTCGATCCAGCGGTGTTCGCGGGCCGAGGCCAGGACCGCCTCTGCGAGGACCGCGGCCCGCAGCCCGTCGGTGAACCGGGGCAGGCCCTCGGGGGCCCGCCCGGCGACGGCCGCTCCGGTGTCGGTGACCAGGGCGTTGAAGCAGTCCTGGTAGCCCTGCGGGTGGCCGACGGGGACGGTGACCAGGCGGGCGGCGTCGGCGCTGAGCCCGGGGTCGTCGCGGGAGACGATGGTGGTGCGCTCCCGTCCGCCCCGCCAGAGCGTCTCGGGGCGCTCCTGGTCGAAGACGAGCGAGCCCTCGGTTCCGGACACCTCCAGCACGAGGCGGTTCTTGCGGCCCGGGGAGACCTGGCTGACGACGGCGCCGCCGATCGCGCCGCCCGCGGTGGCGAACTGGAAGGAGACCAGGTCCTCGGTGGTGACCGGGCGCCTCTCGCTCCCCCGCGTGTCGCAGATGCGGGAGGTCTGGGCGCTCACGGCGGTGATCCGGTCTCCGGTGACGAACTCCAGCAGGTCGCACCAGTGGGAGCCGATGTCGCCGAAGGCGCGGGTGGGGCCGCCGAGCCCGGCGTCGACACGCCAGTTGTCCTCGCGGGGGTCGAGCAGCCAGTCCTGGAAGTAGCCGCCGTGGGCGAGGCTGACGCGGCCGATGGAGCCGGCCGCGACCAGGGCGCGGGCTTCGCGGGCCATGGGGTGGAACCGGTAGACGAAGGGGACGACGCAGACGCGGTCCGCTTCGCCCGCGGCGCGGACGAGGTCGCGTGCGGTCCCGGTGTCGGTGGTCAGCGGTTTCTCGCAGACGACGTGCTTGCCCGCGGAGAGGGCGGCCATGCTCAGGGGGGCGTGCAGGTGGTTGGGGGTGCACACGTGCACCACGTCGACGTCGGTGCGTCGGATGAGTTCGAGGGCGTCGCCGTGGGCGTGCGGGATGCCGTGGTCGAGGCGGAACCGTTCGGCTTTGGCCCGGGAGGAGCCGGCGACCCCGACGACCTGCCCGCCGGAGGCGCGGATGGCGTGGGAGTGGACGCGTCCCATGAAGCCGGTGCCGATGACGGCCGCACGGTAGGGGGTCGGTGCGGGAGGTCCGGGGACGGGTCCCGCTTCCGCTGATGTGACCTTGCTCACTGGCATGCGAGAACCGTACGATGGACTTATGTCGATAGTCAAGCATAAGTTGCTGAATCAAAGAGCATTAGACGCTGAGTGACCGGACGATAGATCCTGTGCTTGACTGGCCCACATGACGGAAGAAGCGCCGACCGAAGCGGGAGCGAAGCCATGACGGAACTGCGCACCCGTGCACCGGCCGCCGCTCCGGGCGCCGGGACCCTGCTCCGGCTGCTGCGCGACGGCCGTCCCCGGACCCGCTCCGAACTGGCCACAGTCACCGGTTTGGCGCGCTCCACCGTCACCCAGCGTGTGGACGCGCTGCTCGCGAGCGGGCTCATCGGACCCGCCGGCGAGGCCGTGTCCACCGGCGGGCGCCCGCCGACGACCTTCTCGTTCCGCCCGGACGCGCGGGTGGTCCTCGGTGCCGACCTGGGCGCCACGCATGCGCGGCTCGCCCTCACCGACATGACGGGGGTCGTCCTGGCGCAGGAGTGCGCCGACCTCGACATCGCGCTCGGACCCGGACCCGTCCTGGACTGGGTGATCGACAACGGCCGGTCCCTGCTGGAGGCCGCAGGGCGCGGTGAGGAGGAGCTGCTCGGCCTCGGCATCGGACTGCCCGGGCCGGTCCAGCACTCCACGGGGCGGGCGGTCAACCCGCCGATCATGCCCGGCTGGGACGACTTCGACGTGCCCGGACACGTCAGGCGCGGTCTGCCGGTGCCCGTCCTGGTGGACAACGACGTCAACATCATGGCGATCGGTGAGCACCGCGTGGCCTGGCCCGCGGCGAGCCACCTCATGTTCGTCAAGGTCGCGACCGGCATCGGCTGCGGGATCGTCAGCGAGGGGAACGTGTACCGGGGAGCCCAGGGGGCGGCCGGGGACATGGGCCACATCCACCTGCCGGGGAGCGGGGACAGGCCCTGCCGCTGCGGGAACACCGGGTGCCTGGAGGCCGTGGCCAGCGGGGCTGCCCTGGCCGAGACGCTGCGTGCCGAGGGCGTTGCGGTGCACGGGGCGCGCGACGTCGTGGAGCTCTCGCGCAGGGGCTCGGTTCCGGCGCTGCGCGTCCTGCGGCAGGCGGGCCGCGACGTGGGCGAGGTGCTCGCGGCCTCGGTGAACATGTTCAACCCGTCGGTGATCGTCGTCGGCGGCGTCCTCGCGACCGCGGGCGACCACCTGCTGGCCGGTGTCCGCGAGGTCATCTACCAGCGGTCGCTGCCCCTGGCCACCGAGCAACTGAGCATCGTCTCCTCCACAGCGGGGGAGAGCGCGGGCGTCATCGGGGCCGCCGTCATGGTGATCGACCACTGCCTGAGCCCCGAGAACGTCGACATGCTCGTCAGCGGTGCCTGAGTGGCACCCGGACCCCGCACACACGCCGCGGCGGCCGGGAGGCCCGGCCGCCGCGCGGGGATCAGGATCAGATCCTCCGCGGATCCTCGCGGTACTCCGGACGTTCCACGTCCGGAAGGATGCCCTCGTGCCGTAACACCGGCTTCGGGCGCGGTGCGGACCGCACCACGGCGGTCGCGGCCACGCCGCTCAACAGCGTCGCGATCGCCACCCCGGCGGTGAGGTTGATGAAGGCCGTGGCGAACTGGGCGGCCGCTCCTGCGGCCTGTGTGAACGGTGTGACCACAGCGACGGCCGTGATCAGCCCGATCATCCACCCGAAGAACGCCCGGGGCCGTGGCGCCGTGATCAGAAGCAGGTGCAGCAGAGCGGTGGCCAGCAGAGCGGCCGCGGCCGCCGTGAAGGCGTAGACCGCGGTTCCGGTGTCGCCCAGGTATCCGGCCTCCTCCGGTGCGAGCACCGGTATCCCCAGAACACCCCGTGCGACCACGGTTCCGGCCAGGACGACCAGGGCCGCCACCACCGCGGTGGCCAGTCCCCCGGACCACAGCCGTACCGCGTTGACCGGACGTTCATGCTCGAATTCGCCCATGCCCCGATCCCCCCAGAAACGGCGCCGAACTCGGTCAAAGCACACATACCCGCAGCTCCACAGCGGTAACCAACACGTGGAACACTGGGATCATGGCTCACTTCGCGCACGCGCGCGTCGATCTGGACGCGATCGCCGACAACGCCCGCCTCCTGCGTGAGCGCGCGGGCGGGACCCCCCTCATGGGTGTGGTCAAGGCGGACGGCTACGGCCACGGCATGCTCCCGGCCGCCCGCGCCCTCCTCGCCGGAGGTGCCGCCTGGCTGGGGACGGCGTTCATCCACGAGGCCCTCGCCCTGCGCGGTGCCGGGATCACCGCACCCCTGCTCGCCTGGATCATCCCGCCGGGCGAACCCCTCCGAGAGGCGATCGCCGCCGACGTCGACCTCGGTGTCAGCGACCGGGCCGTCCTGGACGGCGTCGTCGACGCCGCGCGGAGCCTGGGGCGCAGCGCCCGCGTCCAGCTCAAGATCGACACCGGCCTCAACCGGGGCGGTATCGGCCCCGCCGTGTGGCCCTCCCTGGTGGAGGCGGCAGCGCGGGCCGAAGAGGCCGGACACCTGCGCGTCAGCGGGGTGTGGTCGCACTTCGCCTGCGCGGACGAACCCGGGCACCCCTCCATCGCCTCGCAACTGTCCCAGTTCCGCGAGGCCCTGGAGACGGCCGACAAGTGCGGACTGGCCCCCGAGGTCCGCCACATCGCCAACTCCGCCGCGCTGCTCACCCTCCCCGAAGCGCGCTTCGACCTCGTGCGCGCCGGTATCGCGGCCTACGGTCTCAACCCCGTCCCCGACCTGGAGGTCCCGGGCCTGAGGCCGGCGATGACCCTCCGATCGAGGATCGCGCTCACCAAGCGCGTCGGCCCCGGCAGCGGCGTCTCCTACGGGCACCGCTACGTCACCGACCGGGACACCACCCTCGCCCTCGTGCCGCTCGGGTACGCCGACGGCGTCCCGCGCCACGCCACCAACCAGGGCCCCGTACTCCTCGGGGGCCGCCCCCGCGTCATCGCGGGAACAGTCTGCATGGACCAGTTCGTTGTCGATATCGGCGATGACCCGGTGGAGGCGGGCGAGTACGCGGTACTCTTCGGCGACCCCACCGGCGATCCGGACACCCCCACGGCCCAGGACTGGGCGCGGGTGCTGGAGACCATCCCCTACGAGATCGTCACGCGGGTGGGCGTCCGGGTCCCCCGCGAGTACACCGGCGGCTCCTGAGCACGCCGCCACGACCGACCTACTGCGAGACGCATGACAGACGTAACAGCCACCACCGCCGGGACACCCCCCGTCCACGCGGTCCGGGCCGCCACCGACGGCGCGATGCGCGCCCTGGGGCGCGGCGTGGCCGCCCTCACCCGCCCCGGGGACGTGATCCTCCTGTCCGGCCCCCTCGGCGCGGGCAAGACGACGTTCACCCAGGGGCTCGGCGAGGGCCTGGGCGTCCGTGGGTCCGTGACCTCGCCGACCTTCGTCATCTCCCGCATCCACCCCTCCCTGACGGGAGGCCCCGACCTCGTGCACGTGGACGCCTACCGGCTCGGCGGCGCCGACGAGATCGACGACATCGACCTCGACATGACCCTCGCCGACTCGGTGACGGTCGTGGAGTGGGGCGAGGGCGTCGCCGAGGGGCTGAGCGAGGACCGGTTGGAGATCGCCATCGAACGCCACCCCGACGACACCCGCACCGTCCGGCTGCGCCCCGTCGGCGGCCGGTGGGCCGGAACCGAGATGCCCGGCGGCGGCGCCGGGCGCGGATAGGCGGCCGCCCGTGCTCTTCCTGGCCTTCGACACCGCCACCCCGGCGGTCACCGCCGCCGTCGGCGAGCGCTCCGACGACGGCACCTACACCTCGCGTGCGAGCGCCTCGTCCGTGGACGCCCGGCGCCACGGCGAACTCCTCAGCCCCACCGTCGCCCGCCTGATGAAGGAGGCGGGGGCGGACTTCGGCGACCTCGACGGGATCGCCGTGGGCATCGGCCCCGGCCCCTACACGGGCCTGCGGGTGGGGCTGGCCACGGCCCACGCCCTCGCCGACGCCCTGGGCATCCCCTGCCACGGGGTCACCACCCTGGACGCGCTCGCCTTCGCCACCGGCCGCGGGGAGCCCTTCGCCGCCCTGACCGACGCCCGCCGCAAGGAGGTGTTCTGGGCCCGCTACGACGACCGCCTCACCCGGGTCGGCGAGGTGCGCGTCGACCGGCCCGCCGACATCGACACCGGCGGCCTGCCGCTGGTCGGCCACGGCGCCGAGATGTACGCCGGGGTGCTCGGCTCCGGCGCCGCCCCGCAGCCGCTCTACCCGGACGCCTCCGCCATGGCCGAACTGGCGATGCTGCGCCTGGACCGCGGCCTGGCGCTGCCCGAGCCCCTGCCGCTCTACCTGCGCCGGCCCGACGCCGTGGCGCCCGGGGCCCCGAAGAAGGTGCGCCAGTGGGTGAAGTGACCGACGTGCGCCTGCGCGCCATGGCCACCGCCGACGTGCCCGCCGTCATGGACCTGGAGCGCGCGCTGTTCCCCGACGACGCCTGGAGCGAGGCCATGCTCCGCGACGAACTCGCCCAGCCCACCCGCTCCTACGTGGTCGCTGAGTCCGGCGGGGCGGTCGTCGGCTACGCGGGGCTGCGCTCGGTCCCGCCGGAGGGCGACGTGCAGACCATGGCCGTGGCCGAGCCGGTGTGGGGGCGCGGCATCGGCCGCACCCTGCTCACCGAACTCCTGGAGCGGGCCGCCGCGGGAGGCGTCACCGACGTCTTCCTGGAGGTGCGCGACGACAACCCGCGCGCCCGCAAGCTCTACGAGGCGTTCGGCTTCGAGGCGATCGGGGTGCGGCGCGGATACTACAAGGGGGTTGACGCCGTGGTCATGCGGCGCACGGCCCGGCCCGGAACGGGCGGGGAGGGGGACCGATGAGTGGGCAGCCGTTGATCCTGGGGATCGAGACGTCGTGCGACGAGACCGGTGTGGGCCTGGTACGCGGCTGTGAACTGCTCGGCGACGAGGTGGCCTCCAGCGTCGACCAGCACGCGCGCTTCGGCGGCGTGGTCCCGGAGGTGGCCAGCCGGGCGCACTTGGAGGCGATGGTCCCGACCGTGCGGCGCGCCCTGGACGGCGCGGGTGTGACGATGGACGACGTGGACGCGATCGCGGTCACCGCCGGTCCCGGCCTGGCGGGGGCGCTGCTGGTGGGCGTGTCCGCGGCCAAGGCCTACGCGATGGCGCTGGGCAAGCCGCTGTACGGGGTCAACCACCTGGTGGGGCACGTGGCGGTGGACCAACTGGAGCACGGGCCGCTGCCCAAGCCCGCCATCGCATTGCTGGTCTCGGGCGGGCACACCTCACTCCTGCTCGTCAACGACCTGGCCACCGACGTGGTCTCGCTCGGCGACACCGTCGACGACGCGGCGGGAGAGGCCTACGACAAGGTGGCGCGGCTGCTGGAGCTGCCCTACCCGGGAGGGCCGCCGATCGATAAGGCCGCGCGCGAGGGCGACCCGGGCGGTCTGC
Source organism: Nocardiopsis sp. LOL_012 (assembly GCF_048060475.1). Classification (NCBI taxonomy): domain Bacteria; kingdom Bacillati; phylum Actinomycetota; class Actinomycetes; order Streptosporangiales; family Nocardiopsidaceae; genus Nocardiopsis; species Nocardiopsis sp. LOL_012. The sequence continues at coordinate 64,661 of NZ_JBHMIV010000012.1, forward strand.
GCTTCCCGCGCGGCAAGTGGGGCGATGGCACCTACGACTTCTCCTTCTCCGGCCTGAAGACGGCCGTGGCCCGTCACGTGGAGGACACCGACCGGGCCGGGGGGAAGCTGGTGGTCGCCGACATCGCCGCCGCCTTCCAGGAGTCGGTGGTGGACGTGCTCACCCGCAAGGCCGTGGACGCCTGTGTGGACCACGGTGTGGGCACGCTCGTGATCAGCGGCGGCGTGGCGGCCAACTCGGCGCTGCGCGCCCTGGCCCAGGAGCGCTGCGAGAAGGCGGGGGTCGAGCTGCGCGTGCCGCGACCGCGACTGTGTACCGACAACGGTGCGATGATCGCCGCGCTGGGTGCGGAGGTCGTGGCGGCCGGGCTGCCGCCGTCGTCCCTGGACCTGGCCACGGACACCTCCCTGCCGGTGGGCTCGCCCTTGGCCGGCTGAGGGGCTGGTGGGCGCCGCTGGTGTGGTCGAGGTTCTCCCCGAGGCGAGATTCGATGCCGACCTTCGCCGTGGGACGAACCTCGATCACACGCCCGACCGATAGGGCTCCGCGCCGGATGAGGTACCCGAAAAGGGGTCCCGGTGTGACACCGGGCCCCCTTTCCTCGTGCGCATCAGGCGCCCCTGCCACCCCATAGGGGTGTCTGGACGGAGGAGCCTACCCAGCAGCCGGTTGGGCGCTACCTCCAAGCCCGGTCCTTTAGGGCCGGGTCAAGTTGACTGAGTCGGGTCAAGTGCTGCACGGACTCTGCCGGGGACGGGGCCGTGCCCTGGAGGTGGTCCAGGACATCGCGGTAGTCCGCGATCTGTTCCGGGTCCTCCAGATACAGCTCATCGTGTCGTGTCTCCAGGTACACGAGGGGCCGGTCCACAGGGTTGGGAAAGTCCGGCAGAACGAACGGACCACCGGTCCCAGCATGCAGACCGGTTGTGAACGGGAGCACCTGCATGGTGATGTTCGGGCGTTTGGTCATGGCCACCAGGTGGCGTATCTGGCCACGCATCACGTCGGGATCGGCGGCGTTCGCCGGACGGGCGAGAGCGGCTTCGTCGATGATCGTCCACAACCGAGGCGGGTCTTCGAGTTCAAGGATGCGCTGTCGGCGCTGTCGCGCATCCACGACCCGCTCGATGCCATCGGGTGGCGTCAGACGGCCCGTGCTGACACGGCCGCGTAGTCCGGGGCCTGGAGCAGTCCGGGAATGGCACCGACCTGGTATGTCGCGATGGACGACGCTTCTGCCTCGAACCCGATGTACGCCCCCGCGAAGTCGCTGTATCGGGTCCACCAACCCTTGATACGGGACTGGCGGGTCAACTCGAACAGGGCTTCTCGACGCCTTTGGTCGGTGACGCCGTAGACGTCCAGCAGGAGGCCGATGTGCGCGGGTCCCCCACCCCTTCGAGAACACCGCATGGCGCGACTGCACCCCCGGTCCTGACCCTCCAGGACTCGCCACCGTCCGGTCTACTCCGCCGGTTCGGCGTCGTAGCTCGCGCGGTGGGCGATCACGTCGTCCATGTGGGTCTCGGCCCAGGCCTTCAGGCCACGCACCATGTGGTGCAACGAGACACCGAGGCCGGTCAGCTCGTAGGTGACCGTGACGGGCACGGTGGCCACCACCGTGCGGCTGACGAGCCCGTCGCGTTCGAGTGAGCGCAGCGTCTGGGTGAGCATCTTCTGGCTGACACCCGCCAGCGCACGCGACAGCTCCGAATAGCGCATCGGCCGGGGCTCCCCGGTGCAGACGCCGCCGGGCTGCTGCGGGCCGTCGCCGCCGAGGGCGGCCAGGACCAGCGCGACCCACTTGCCGGAGATCCGGTCGAGCAGTTCGCGGCTCGGACACGCCGCGAAGAAGGCGTCGTACTCCGTCTTGTCCTGTGCCCGCCGCTGGGCCGCCGTCGTCGCCATCGCTCGCTCCTCCACCGACCCCAAGGTGCCCTACGCACTTTCAGGTGCCTACTTCCTTTTGGAGAGTCATTACACCAGGCTGGTTCGCGAAGCCGCAAGGCCTCCGAACAGCACACCATCGAAGACAGAGGTACGAGCATGTCCTCCTCCCTGCCCGGCGGTACCTGGACCCTGGGCGACCTGTCCGTCTCCCGGTTCGGCTACGGCGCCATGCAGCTCGCCGGACCCGGGGTCATGGGTCCGCCGGCCGACCGCGACGCCGCGCTCGCCGTCCTCCGCGAGGTCTGGGACCTCGGGATCACCCACATCGACACCGCCGGCGTCTACGGTCCGCGCGTGACCAACCGGCTCATCCGTGAGGCGCTGCACCCCTACCCCGAGGCGCTGCACGTGGCGACCAAGGTCGGGGCCGAACGCGACGAGCAGGGCGGCTGGCCCCCGGCCCGTGACCCCGAGGACCTGCGCCGCGCCGTCCACGAGAACCTCGAAGACCTGGGTCTGGAAGCGCTCGATCTCGTCAACCTCCGGCTGGGTGACGCCCAGGGGCCGCAGCCCGGCTCGCTCGCCAAGCCCCTCGAAGTACTCGTCGGCCTCCGGGAGGAGGGGCTGATCCGGCACCTCGGGGTGAGCAACGCGACGGCGGAGCAGGTGGCCCAGGCGCGCTCGATCGCGCCGATCGTGTGCGTGCAGAACATGTACAACCTCGCCCAACGCCAGGACGACGGGCTGATCGACGAACTGGCTGAACAGGGCATCGCCTACGTGCCCTTCTTCCCGCTCGGCGGGTTCACCCCCTTGCAGTCCGAGGCGCTCTCCGACGTGGCCGCCCGGCTGGAGGCGACACCGATGTCGGTCGCCCTGGCCTGGTTGCTCCAGCGGTCGCCGAACATCCTGCTCATCGCCGGAACCTCGTCGGTGGCGCACCTGCGTGAGAACGCCGCCGGCGCGGGGCTCCGGCTCTCCGGCGAGGACCTGGCCGAACTCGACGCGATCGGCCGGGGGTGAGGTAGCCGCACGGGGGCGCGGCGGTGCTCAGGACGGCCGGGTCGTGGACCCGATGAGCGTTCGGGCCGCCGCGTCCACCCGCTTGTGCTCGCCCGTCACGAAGTGGTCGAGGGCCAGTCCCTTCAGCCCGGAGACGAGCACGGTGGCGCGCGCGGCGGCCTCGTCCTCGGGCAGGGCCAGCTCCCGGGCGAGCGCGGCGGCGACCGGGCCGATCCACTCGCGGTGGGCTTCGGCGGCGATCGGACCGTAGGTCTGCGGCTGGTGTACGGCCAGTGCCATGACCTCCAGCATCAGGCGGACCCGCGGGGCCTGGGCGCCGTCGTCGACCATCTGCTCCCACAGGCCGCACGCGAGGTCGTAGGGGGAGCCGTCCCGGGCCGCGGTGAACAGCGCGTCCAGGTCGGGCCGGCTCACGCGGAGCATGCGTGAGACCAGCGCGCCCTTGGTGCCGAAGTAGTGCACCAGCATGCGGTCGCTCGTGCCGAGCGCGCGGGCGAGCGGGCGCAGCGACAGGTTGGCGACGCCGTGCTCGGCGGCGTAGTCGAAAGCCCCCGCGAGGAGGGCTTCACGGCGCTGTTCATCGCGTGGTCGGGACACGGACCCATTGTAGCGACCGCAACATTTATGGCATGGTGGAGCCATGAGTGAAGCGAATGCTACAGAAACTCGTGGCGGCGGAACCGGGACGCGAGGCGCCCGCGTCCTCGTGACGGGCGGGACGAGCGGATACGGCCGAGCGCTCGCCGGTGAGTTCGCCGCACGCGGCGCCCGGGTCATCGTGGTCGGCCGCGACGGGCGGCGCCTGGCACAGGCCGAGCGGGACGGACTCCACGCCGTGCGGGCCGACCTGACGGTGCCCGGGGACCGTCAGGCCGTGCTCGCCGCCGTCCGCGACCGGTTCGGTGGACTGGACACCGTGGTGCAGAACGCGGCGGTCCAGACCCCCGTCCCTCTGCTGGGGGGTGATCTGGAGCGGACCCGGGGGCTCGTGGAGCGCGAACTCGACGCGGACCTGGCCGCGCCCCTCGCGTTCACGGTCGAGGTGCTGCCCCTGCTGGAGCGGCGGGGTGGGACCGTCGCGTTCGTCACGAGCACCCTCGGGTTCGCCCCCAAGCAGAGCGCCCCCGCCTACTGCGCGGCCAAGGCCGGGCTGACCGCGTTCGCGCTCTCCCTGCGGTACCAGTTGCGGCGCGAAGCGCCGGGGATGCGCTCGGCCGTGGTGACGCTCCCGCTCGTGGCCACCCCGATGACGGAGGGGCGGGCCCAGGGCACCATGCCCGTCGGCGAGGCCGCCCGGCGCACCGTGCGCGCGCTCGAACGCGGCGCGCAGGACATCGATATCGGGAAGGCCCGCGTCTTCCGCCTGCTGCACCGTCTCGCCCCCCGTAGGGCCGCCCGGATCACGCGGGACTCCTGAACGGGCGCGGGCCGCCGAACCGGACCGGTGCCGGTGGAGCGGCATTTCCCCTGATTCGGAATTTGATCTCTGCTATCCATCGTAAAGCTGTCGATACCGTGAAATCGGATGTGTCGACTTCGGGGTGAAAGCGAGTGTTCACCGAGAACTCCGCCGCTGTTCCGGTGGGCGCGTCGCGGACGTTTCCCCCGGTCCGGCGGTTAATCTACCGTTGTCGCCTCCGGCGGTTCCGGTATTTTCACTTTGTGTTCGCTTTTTCGCTCATCGATTCCCTTATCGAGTCGGGCGTCCGGGGTCGGGGCGCGATCTGGTCGATAACGCGGAGGAGTCGGATGAGACGGCAACAGCGCAATCGGGGAGCGTTCCTCACCAGAGCGGCGGCGGTCGCCGTGTCCGCGGCCCTCATGTGGAGCGGACAGGCGGCCCTGGCCCCGGTGGCGTCCGCCGACGCCAGGCCCCCGGCCCCGGAGCGCCCGGGGATGCCGTCCCGCCCTGGGATGCCCGAGGGCGCGCAGATGCCGGGGCTCGCGGGCTTCCCCGACCACCCCGTCTCGGTGGACGTCGGCGACGCCCCTCCGGGAACGGAGGGGGCGCCGCTGCCCGGAGCGGTCAACCTGGAGGACCACGAGGGCTTCGACACCGGCGGCCTCATGGGCGGGCTCTGCGCCAAGGGCCCGAACAAGCGGGTCGAGGGCGCGTTCAACAACGAGACCGGGGAGTTCCTGCCCAAGGGGGCCTACGTCGACCGCAAGGGTCACTTCCGGCCGGACGGCCCCTGGGAGACCGTCCGGGGCCGGTGCCACTTCCCAGTGCTGGGGGCCTGGGACCACCCCGGGACCCAGCGGCGGATCACCGCCAAACACCGCAACCTGGGCACGGGCGACGACTACTACGAGTTCACCATCGCCTACGGCACGGCCTTCGACGCGACCACCAGCACGGGCCGCAGCGTCTCCAAGACCGTGGCCGACGACATCTTCAGCACCACCAAGACCACCAGCCACGACCACTCCTGGTCCTGGGGGTTCGCCCAGGACGTCAGCCGCCTTCGGGCCATGATCATCTCGCCGTGCACCGAGGTGTGGCTCTCGGCCACGCCCATCCGGCGGACCGTGCGCGTCCACCCGGTGTTCGAGGTCTTCGACCACGGGTTCCACCGCACCGCCGAGCGCACGGCCGGGGACGATTGGCGCGTCGCCGACGACGGTTCCCGCCTGCTCTTCGCACCCGGGTTCCACATCGACGGGACCGCCGACCGCCTCCTGCTCGACGGGACGCCGGACCTGCTGATTCAGAAGCACCAGATCAACCTCGACGACGACCTGTGCGCCTGATCGGGTGACCCGCTTCCGGACCGGCGCGAAACCGGGACCCGGGACTGGAACGAGGTTCGGTCCCGTGGTTGGGTGCGGTGTATGTTCGCTATCACCGCAGCACGCATCGCACCCGACGACCCCGTCTCCGGTCTGGAAGCGGGCGAACGCCCCGCCCCCGAGCCACGCGAGGGCTGGGCGGTCGTCGACGTCAGGGCGGCCTCGCTCAACCACCACGACCTGTGGAGCCTGCGCGGCGCCGGCCTGCCCGAGGAGCGCCTGCCGATGATCCTCGGCTGCGACGCCGCCGGGGTGGACGACCAGGGCCGCGAGGTCATCGTGCACGGCGTCGTCGGGGACCCCTCCTTCGGGGACGAGACCCTGGACCCGCGCCGGTCGCTGCTCTCGGAGGTGCACCAGGGGACGTTCGCCGAACAGGTCCTGGTACCGCGGCGCAACCTGGTGCCCAAGCCGGCGGAGCTGTCGTTCGAGGAGGCCGCCTGCCTGCCCACCGCCTGGCTGACCGCCTACAGCATGCTCTTCGGCAAGGCCGACCTGCGCCCCGGGTCGACGGTACTGGTCCAGGGGGCGGGCGGTGGTGTCTCCGTGGCCCTCATCCGCCTGGCGGTGCACGCCGGGCACCGCGTCTACGTGACCAGCCGCAGCGCGGCCAAGCGGGAGCGCGCCCTGAAACTGGGCGCCTACGCGGCCCTTCCCTCCAATGAGCGCCTCCCCGAGCGGGTGGACGCGGTGTTCGACTCGGTCGGCCAGGCCACCTGGAAGCACTCGGTCCGCTCCCTGCGGCCGGGCGGGGCGATCATCACCTGTGGCGCCACCAGCGGGGACGCGCCCCCGGCCGAGCTGACCCGGGTGTTCTTCCTCCAGTTGCGGGTGATCGGCTCCACCATGGGCAGCCTGCCGGAACTGGCCGCCCTCACCGAGATGTGCGTGCGCACCGGCATCCGTCCCGACATCGACCGGGCGCTGCCGCTGGACCGGGCCGAGGAGGGCTTCCGGGCCATGGCGGAGGGCGAGCAGTTCGGCAAGATCGTCTTCACGGTGTGAGGGGCCCGTGCCCGGTCCGACCGGACCGGGCACGGGGTTCAGGCGACCGTCGCCCTTCGGCGCTGGCGCTGCCAGACGCGGATGAGGGCGGCGAGTTCGTCGAACTCGCCGGGTGCGGGGACGAGCGGTCGGTCCAGGAGGTCGCCGTGGGGGCGGCACGGGCGGGACAGCGGCGGCCGGGTGGCGGCTTCGGCACGGGCGCGTTCGGCCTCGTGCCGCTGTTCGTCTTCGTGCAGGAGGTAGTAGGGGCGCACGAGCGCGGCCTCCTCTGCGGGAATGCACTCCGAGGGGCGTGCGAGCTGGGCGGAGGGCTGTGGGTTCACGGAAGGTATGCGCCTGTCCGGACGTAGGTACGGGGGCGGGCGCCGGGGCGGCGCGTGGCGGCGGACACGAGCGGAGCGGCGGCACGCGGGGGAGAGGTCACCGCACCGGTACGCGGAGTCACCGGCGTCGGGCGGGGGGAGCCCTGGCCGGTGTTCCGGGGAAGACTTTAGGGGATCTTCGGCGCGGATGGCGCGGTTACGGCTCAGTAATTTCGGGAGAATTCGAGAACTCTGTGTTTTAGCTGATCAGCAGCGGTATGAAGGGTGATTGCGTAAAAAGGGAATTGTTGGATCAATCGGTCATAGGGTTCATTTTGTTTTCCGGTTCGTGGCGAACGTGTTTTCGTGCCCGATGGCGGTTCATCGCATTCCCGCGGCGGGGTCGCCAGGTATTCGAGGGGAATTCACACGGTGTTCGGGGGTGGCCCGCCCTCCCCTCCGCGGAGCCCGCGCGTCCGTCCCGGGGCCGAGCGGTGCCCCGAGTGGAACGGTGCGAGTGAGAGCGGCGCGACGTGGGAAGCGAAGAGGTATGAGTACCTCAGGAGGCGACGACACCGCAGGGCCCCTCGCCCCGGCCTCGCTCGCGGCGCTGGCGGTCTTCGCGCTCGCGGTGACCGCGGCGGCGCTGATCGGGGTCCTGGGAGTGGCCGACACCGCCGACCGGTACGCGGAGCTGAACCGGCCGTCCTGGGCACCGCCGTCATGGGTGTTCGGCCCGGTGTGGACGGTGCTCTACGCGCTGATGGCCGTCTCCGGCTGGCTGGTGTGGCTGCGCCGCCGAACGCCGGGCGCCCTCGTGGCCTTGGCCCTGTTCGCCGTCCAGCTCCTGCTCAACGCGGTATGGACGCCCCTGTTCTTCGCCGCCGAGCAGCGCGGCCTGGCCCTCGTGGACATCGTCGCGCTGCTGACGGTGCTCACGGCGACCATCGTGCTGTTCTTCCGGGTCTCCCGGCTCGCGGGCGCGCTGCTGCTGCCCTACTGGGCGTGGACCGCGTTCGCCCTCGTGCTCAACCTCGCCGTGTGGTCGCTCAACACGGCCGGGTGAACGCCGGGGGCGCCGAGCCGCCTCCGGGCCCGGCGCCCCCGCGCCGCACGGGGGTCCGATGCCCCCGCGGGTCCTACTCGTCGTCCTCGTCGTCGTCGCGGCGCCGCTTCTTCTTGCCGTCGCGGCCCGGCCGCAGCAGGGCCTCGGCCAGGGCCAGCATGGTCTCCTCCAGGGAGGCCAGGCGCTTGCTCATGTCGTCGTGGGAGTTCTCCACCGCCTCGGTGACGGTCTCCTCGAACTCGTGGCGGTCCGGGCGCTGCTGGAGTTCGCGCATTACCGGCTCCACGGCGGAGACGACGTGCGCGTCGATCTCGTCCAGCCTGCCGCTGTGGTCCACCTGGGGCCGCTCCACCAGTTCGGTGAGGCGCCGGTGCAGCTCCTTGACCTCCATGGTCTGCGGAAGCTGGGTGAGCCGCTGGTTGAGCGCCTCCAAGCGGTCGTCGATGGCCTCCATCCGGCCGTCGACCCCCTCGAAGTGCCCGCTCACGCCCTCGAACTGGCCCTCGACCCCGTTGACGCGGCCGTTGAGGCCGTCGATCCGGCCGTCGACCCGGTCCAGCTTGCCCTCGACCGACTCGAAACTCCCCTCGAAGTGGCCCTCGAAGGTGTCGAAGCGGTCGGTCAGCCGGCCCAGCTCGTGGTCGACCTTGCCGGTGATCTGCGACAGGTGGTTGTCCACCTTGCCCGTCAGGGCCTCGCGGTGGCGCTCCAGCCGCTCGTCGAGGGCGGTGCGGTGCTCCGTGCTCCGCTCACCCAGCTCCTCGGCCAGGCCCTGGTGCCGCTCGGCCGCCTCGGCGGCGGCCCTGGCCGCGGACTCCTCCACGAACGCCCGCAGCCCGGACAGGTCGGCGGTGACCCGCTCGGCGTCCTGCTCGACCCGGGCGCTCAGCGCGTCCGCACGCTCGGCGAACGACTCGCGCAGCCGCTCGACGGCCGCCTCGCTCTGCTCGCGGCTCTCGCTGCGGCCCAGTTCGATCTGTTCGTCCAGCTCCGCCAGGCGCTGGCGCAGGTGTGCGCGCAGCTCGGTGAGGGTGGACTCCTGGTACTCGCGCAGCTTGGCGACGGCACCGGTCACGTCCGCGACGGCGGCCGTGGCCTCCGCGTGGTTCTCGTCGGACTGCGTGCTCAGGTAGGCGGTGCTCTCGGTGACCTTGGCGGCCAGGGCCTCGTGCCGCTCCCCGGCGGACTCCGACAGCGCCTCCAGGTCCCGCGCCAGGTCCGAGGTGCGCTCGTCGAGCCGCCCGGTGTTCTCCTGGAGCCGGGACAGCACGGCCTCGCCCTGCTCCTGGACGAGGGTGTGCAGTTCCGCGGCGGACTCCGACACCGTGGTGGTGATCCGCTCGCGCAGTTCGGTGTCGGCGGCGGCCAGGGTCTCCCGGGCCTCCTCGACGGCGGCGGTGACCGCCTCGCGGCCGGCGGCGACCGCCTCGGACAGTTCGGTCCGGCCCGACTCCAGGGCCGCGGCGATCTCCGTGCGGCCCTCGGCCAGGTCCGCGGTCAGTGCCTCGTGGCGCTCGCCCAGCGCGGTGTCGAGCGCGGCCAGGGAGGTCTCCAGCTTCTCCGTCCTGGCGTCGATCGAGGCCACGGCGGCGTCGATCGCGTCCAGGCGCTCCTGGACGTTCTCGCTCAGGGCGGTGAGCCGCTCGCCGAGCCCGTCCACCCGCTCCGCGGTGCGGTCGCCGGTCTCGGCCATGTGCTGGAGGCGGGTGAGGGCGGTGTCCAGGTGCCCGGCCACGCGCTGGGTGTCCGAACGCAGGGCGGGCATGTCCGCCAGGGGCTTGACCTGGCGGCCGAGCACCTCTATGTGCTCGGCGAGGGCCTCGGCCCACTCCGGCGGCCGGGCCAGGAAGTCGTCGATCCGACCGTTGACCGCGCCGACCGCCTCGCCCAGGGCGGTGAGTTCGCGTTCGCGCAGCTCCCGGAGCAGCCACTCCATGCCTTCGAGGCGCTGGCGCATCTCCTCGCTCACCGCGCCCTGGCTCTTCTGCTCGGAGACGTGCTCCTGGGCGGCCTGGGAGAGCAGGTCACGCATGCGGTCGGAGATTCCGCTCTGGCCTCCCCCGTTGAGGAAGTTGTGGTTGGTCTGTTCCACCGAGGCTGCTCCTTATTGGTTCCGGTGCTCCCGTCCCGGCCCGGGAGGGACGTTCAGGGGCCGGGCGGTCGGGTTCTCGATGGTCCCCGGGGGCGGGTGCTCCGCAATCGAAAACTCCCGTGTGTGACGAAAGCGTGGCTCAGTGTATACGAGTGGAGCGTGGTGCCCTGAAGCGTCGAACCACGTGCTGGTCGGGCGATCGGGTGCCTTCCGGGTGGATCCATGAGACGGAAGCGTTCAGCGGGGGCCAGTTTAACGACACGCACACCCATGTCCCCAGAGGAAAGCAGAAGATGCCGGCCGCGGAGGTAACGATCTGGTCTGGGGGATGTGAACGTTGTGTGGAGGCGGCCCCGTTCACGCCTCCTCGCCGCCGCCGACCTCCCGGCAGAGCAGGCAGAACGGCCGCTGCCCGATCCGGGTGAGCACGACCGTCACCGGTTCGGAGCCGGATGGCTTCAGGCTCCGGCGCAGCCGCTCGGTGTCCACGGCCGACCCGCGCTTCTTGATCGTCACGCTGCCCGCGCCGTGCACCCGGAGCGCGGACCTCAGCCGTTTCAGCGAGAACGGCAGGGTGTCGGTGACCTCCAGGACCCGCCACAGCGGCGAGGCCACCGCCCGGTCGGAGGTGAAGTAGGCGATCCGCTCGTCCAGCAGGGTGCCCTCCACCCGGGCCGCGGCCTCGGCCACCAGGTGTGAGCGCACCACCGCGGGGTCGGGGTCGTACAGGTACCGCAGCGGCGGCGCCACGGGAGCCGGCCCCAGCCCCGGCTCCTCGTCCAGGTGCACCGCGCCCCGCTCCGACGGGAGCGACGCCTTCGGCTCGCGCAGGACGGTCGCGCGGCGCCGGACCCCTCCGGCGAGCGCACCGAACCACAGCGCCGTCTCCTTCAGCTCCCCGTCCACGGAGACCCACTCGGCGTCGGCGCCGGTGGGGAGCGCCTCGTGCGGGATGCCGGGCGCCGCCTTCAGACAGGCCGCCGTTGAGCCCTCCGCCAGGCGGACGGCCGTGTCCCAGGGCGGGGAGTAGGCGGCCGGGTCGAACACCCGCCCCCGCCCGCCCCTGCGGGCCGGGTCGCAGAACAGCAGGGGGTAGGCGCCGGGGGCGACCGCCTCCGCGTCCCCCTCGCGCACCCGGGCGAGGCCTTCCAGGCCCAGGGCCGCGATGTTGGCGCGGGCCACGGCCACCGTCAGCGTGTCGGCGTCCACGCCCTCGACCGACACCCCGTGTTCGGCCAGGGCCAGCAGGTCCGCGCCGATCCCGCAGCACAGGTCGCCCGCCGAACCCCCGGCCGGGTCCGCGGCGGCGGCGGTCCGCGCCGCCCGGTACTCGGCGACGGTCCGCCGGGTGGACTGCTCCAGGCCGTCGGGGGTGAAGTACATCTCCCGGGCCCGGTCGCCGAACTTGGCGCGGCCGCGTTCGCGCAGATCGACCTGGGTGAGAAGCGCGTTGACCAGATCGGGAACGGGTAGGTGCGGGTCAAGGTCGGCCACCCGGGGGTCCGCGCGCAGCGCCGAGGCGGTCCCCAGCCGGTCGGCCGCGGCCTCCTCAGGGTCCACACGCTCCAACGCCTCCCGGCCCGCGTCGGTGAGCAGCGCGGAGAAGGCGGACGCGCGCATGGGACCTCCGTAAGTTGTTAAGTGGCCCGGGAGGGCCGGGTACGGCTGATGGGGTCTTGCCTTCAGTGGCTTCCTAGGAGTGGCCGCCCGTCCCTCCGGGGGCGTTCGGGCGGCGGGCACGGCACGGCTTTCGGCCCCAGCTTCCCGCCACATTTCCATTCTGGCACTCTCGGGGGTAGAGTGCTAACCGCGACGAGGCCGGTCTGGCACCCGCGACGACAGGCCGCCGCGGTCGCCCCTTTTACACAGTTGGCCCGTACCGCCGTGCGGGCCGCAGTACAGGACACCGAGAACCTTGAAGGGGGAGGTCACTACAGTGTCGACCGCCACCAAGACCGTGCTGAAGCCGCTTGAGGACCGCGTCGTGGTCAAGACCCTGGAGGCCGAGCAGACCACCGCCTCCGGTCTGGTCATCCCGGACACCGCCAAGGAGAAGCCCCAGGAGGGCGAGATCCTGGCCGTGGGCCCCGGCCGCCTCGACGACAACGGCAAGCGTGTCGCCCTCGACGTGAACGTCGGCGACGTCGTGCTCTACAGCAAGTACGGGGGCACCGAGGTCAAGTACGACGGTGAGGAGTACCTGGTCCTCTCCGCCCGCGACATCCTGGCGGTCGTCGAGAAGTAGGTCTCGACGAGGCCCTCTCAGCAGGGCCAGGAGCCATTCGCATCCCGCACCGGTCGGCGCCACGCCGGGCGGGGCGGGATGCCCTTGTGTGTGACCACCGTCAGGAGGAAGAACCCAAGCCATGCCGAAGATCCTGGAGTTCGAGGATGAGGCCCGCCGCGCCCTTGAGCGGGGTGTGGACCGCCTCGCCGACGCCGTCAAGGTGACGCTCGGCCCGCGCGGCCGCAACGTCGTCATCGACAAGAAGTTCGGCGCCCCCACCATCACGAACGACGGTGTGACCGTCGCCCGTGAGATCGAGCTGTCCGAGCCCTACGAGAACCTGGGCGCGCAGCTCGTCAAGGAGGTCGCCACCAAGACCAACGACGCCGCCGGCGACGGCACCACCACCGCGACCGTCCTCGCGCAGGCGCTGGTCCGCGAGGGCCTGCGCAGCGTGGCGGCGGGCGCGTCCCCGATGTCGCTGAAGAAGGGCATCGACGCCGCCGCCCAGGAGGTGTCCAAGACTCTGGTCGAGCGGGCCCGCCCCGTCGAGGAGCGCGCGGACATCGCCTACGTCGCCACCAACTCCGCCCAGGACGCCGCGATCGGCGACCTCATCGCCGAGGCGTTCGACAAGGTGGGCAAGGACGGCGTCATCACCGTGGAGGAGGCCCCGACCTTCGGTCTGGACCTCGACTTCACCGAGGGCCTGCAGTTCGACAAGGGCTACGTCTCGCCCTACTTCGTCACCGACGGCGACCGCCAGGAGGCGGTGCTGGAGGACGCGCACATCCTCATCAACCAGGGCAAGATCAGCAGCCTCAACGAGCTGCTGCCGCTCCTGGAGAAGATCGCGCAGGACAAGAAGCCGCTGCTGATCATCGCCGAGGACATCGAGGGCGACGCCCTGGGCGCCCTGGTGCTGAACAAGATGCGCGGCATGCTCAACGTCGCCGCCGTCAAGGCGCCCGGCTTCGGCGAGCGCCGCAAGGCCATGCTCCAGGACATCGCGGTCCTCACCGGCGGCCAGGTCATCGCCGAGGAGGTCGGCCTGACCCTGGAGAACGCCGACCTCGACGTCCTGGGCAGCGCCCGCCGCATCACCGTCACCAAGGACGACACCACGATCGTCGACGGAGCGGGCGCGCAGGGCGAGGTCGACGACCGCATCGCCCAGATCCGCAAGGAGATCGAGGCCAGCGACTCCGACTGGGACCGCGAGAAGCTCCAGGAGCGCCTGGCCAAGCTCGCGGGTGGGGTCTCGGTCCTGCGCGTGGGTGCGGCCACCGAGGTCGAGCTCAAGGAGAAGAAGCACCGCCTGGAGGACGCCATCTCGGCGACCCGCGCGGCCATCGAGGAGGGCATCGTCGCCGGCGGCGGCGCCTCCCTGGTGCACGCCTCCACGGCCCTGGGCGACCTGGGCCTGAGCGGCGACGAGGCCACCGGTGTGGCGATCGTCCGCCGCGCGCTGGTCGAGCCCGCCCGGTGGATCGCGGAGAACGCGGGCGCCGAGGGCTACGTGGTCACGCACCGCGTCTCGGAGATGGAGGTCGGCCACGGCTACAACGCCGCGACCGACACCTACGGCGACCTGACCGCGCAGGGCATCATCGACCCGGTCAAGGTCACCCGCTCCGCGGTGGAGAACGCCGCGTCCATCGCGGGCATGCTGCTGACCACCGAGGCGCTGGTGGCGGACAAGCCCGAGGAGGACGAGGACGAGGACCACGGGCACGCCCACTAGCGGGGCGTACGGTCTTCGGGGGCGGGGCGCGGTGGCGTCCCGCCCCGCTCGATACCACGGTACTCCCGAAAGCAGTGCAGATTTCTGTGCCGTTTTCGAGCGTTTTTCCTCAAACGTAACCATTCCGTAGTTGTCGATTGGAGTGGTCAGGTCCCCGGATGGGGGCATCATTCGTTACGTGACGGATGCAGGCGCCCGGGGGGGCGCTACCGCGCAGCGGACAGGGGTGCACGGGGGTGCGGACGCCCCGACGTGCGACAACGGCCTGAACCGCCTGGGACTGCTCGCGGTCCAGGGGGACGACGAAGCCATGGACTCGTTCCTGCGCGAGGTGCGCCCCATGGTGGTGCGCTACTGCCGTGCCCGGCTCGCCCGGGTCTCGGGGCTGGCCCACCACTCCGACGACGTCGCGCAGGAAGTGTGCATCGCCCTCATCTCGGCCATCCCCCGCTACCAGGACCGGGGGCGGCCCTTCGCGGCCCTGGTGTTCGGCATCGCCGCGCACAAGGTCGCCGACACCCTCAGGGGTGCCGGCCGGGTGGAACTCGTCCCCGCGGACGCCGTGCCGGAGACCCCCGACGACGGGCCCGGCCCCGAGGAGGCGGCGGTCCGCGTGATCGAGGCGCAGAGGGCGCGGGAGCTGCTGGACGAGCTCCCGGAGAGACAGCGGCAGTTGCTGGTGATGAGAGTGATCGCCGGATTGACAGCGGATGAGACGGGACATGTTCTTGGAATGTCGGCGGGAGCGGTACGGGTTGCCCAGCACCGAGCTATCGCTCGGCTTCGGCAGGTGGCCCTGGCGAACAGCCTCCTCCCGTGAGCCCGCGCGCAGGGCGCGGTCGCGCCCGGTGTGCCCTCGCCGCCCCTCCCCTCGCGGACAGGGCCTGTGCGCCTACCGCACGCGGAGCTGAGACCCGGCGCCAAACAGTGATTCCGCTCACTTTCCGTGCGCGGTGGCGCGTCAGACTCGGCTTTTCTCCTGAGGCGCACCGGGCCACGGCCTAGGATGAGGTGACACGCGGGGGCGAATCCGCGCAGGTGTGCCGGGATAAGCGGAGGTTGTGTCATGGGTCAGGAGTACAGCGGCTACGGGGACAAACTCCTGCCACCGGGGCTCACCTACGACGACGTCCTCCTGGTCCCGGCCTACTCCGCCCTCCAGCCCGGCGACGTGGACACCTCCACCCGGCTGACCCGCAACATCGAACTCACCATCCCGCTGCTGTCGGCCGCGATGGACACCGTCACCGAGGCGCGGATGGCCGTGGCCATGGCCCGCCAGGGCGGCGCGGGCGTGCTGCACCGCAACCTCTCCGTCGAGGACCAGGCCGACCAGGTCGACCTGGTCAAGCGCTCGGAGTCGGGCATGGTCGCCGCACCGGTCACCTGCCGCCCCGACGACACCCTCGCCGAGATCGAGCGCCTGTGCGCCCACTACCGCATCTCCGGTGTCCCGGTCACCGACTCCGACGGCGCGCTCGTGGGCATCGTCACCAACCGCGACATGCGCTTCGAGGAGGACCGCTCCCGCCCGGCCCGCGAGGTGATGACCACGGAGAACCTGGTCACCGCCCCCGTCGGCGTCTCCCGTGACCGGGCCTTCGAGCTGCTGCGCACGCACAAGGTCGAGAAGCTCCCGATCGTCGACGGCCACAACCGCCTGCGCGGCCTGATCACCGTCAAGGACTTCACCAAGAGCGAGCAGTACCCCCACGCCACCAAGGACGCCGACGGCCGCCTCGTGGTGGGCGCCGCGGTCGGGGTCGGTGCCGAGGCCGAGGAACGGGCCAAGGCGCTCGTGGAGGCGGGCGTGGACTTCATCGTGGTGGACACCGCGCACGGCCACTCCTCCGGGATGGCGGACATGGTCGCCAAGCTCAAGGCCAACTCCCGCGCCGACATCGTGGCGGGCAACGTCGCCACCCGAGCCGGGGCCCAGATGCTCGTGGACGCGGGCGCCGACGCCGTCAAGGTGGGGGTCGGGCCCGGCTCCATCTGCACCACCCGCGTCGTCGCCGGTGTGGGCGCTCCCCAGATCACGGCGATCCTGGAGGCATCCCAGGCGTGCCTGCCGGCCGGCGTCCCGCTCATCGCCGACGGCGGCCTCCAGTACTCCGGCGAGATCGCCAAGGCGATCGCGGCCGGGGCCAGCACCGTCATGCTCGGCAGCCTCCTCGCCGGGGTCGAGGAGAGCCCCGGCGAGCTGATCTTCATCAACGGCAAGCAGTTCAAGGCCTACCGGGGCATGGGCTCCCTGGGTGCGATGCGCGGCCGCTCCTTCTCCAAGGACCGCTACGCCCAGGCCGAGGTCGCCACCGAGGACAAGCTCATCCCCGAGGGCATCGAGGGCCAGGTGCCCTACCGCGGCCCGCTGCACGCCGTCGCCCACCAGCTGGTCGGCGGCCTGCACCAGTCCATGTGGTACGCGGGTACCCGCACCGTGCCCGAACTGCGTGAGCGCGGCCAGCTCATGCGCATCACCAACGCCGGACTGCGTGAGAGCCACCCGCACGACATCACGATGACCGTCGAGGCCCCCAACTACAACGCCCGCTGACGGGGGTCCCCCGGGATCCGGTTTCGCGCGTGGAACGGGCGCCGGTCTAGACTGCGCCCTCCGACGGGCGCCGTCCGGCGTCCGGGGACCCGGAAAGCGTGATCTTATGCGACGCCTGCCCGGGGCGGCGGCCCTGGCACTGGCCCTCCTCCTTCCGCTCTCCTCCTGCGGGCCCGCGCAGGCCGACCGCTGGGACGTGGAGATCACCGGGGCGGGACTCCCGCCCGCTCCGCTGGATCCGCGCGGGGACCACAGCCTTCTCTGGTCCGGGGAGGAACTCCTGGTCTGGGGCGGGGCCAGCGCAACTCCTTCGCCGACGGCGCGGCCTACGACCCCGACACCGGTACCTGGCGGACGCTGGCCGAATCCGGTCTGGAGCCCCGGACCCGCCACACCGCCGTGATGGTGGAGGACCGGATGCTGGTGTGGGGCGGGTTCACGGCCACCCACGACGAGACCGACGCCATGATGGCCCGGGACGGCGCCCTCTACGATCCGGAGAGCGACACCTGGGAGCCCATCGCAGACGCCCCCGAGGCACGGGACCTGGCACGCGCGGCGATCGTCGGTGACCACGTCGTCTTCGGCGGCGGGGACTTCCTGGTGTACTCCCTGGCCGAGGACGCCTGGCACACCGTCGAGATCCCCGAGCCCACGGGGGAACAGCGGGCGTACACCGTCTACGACGTGGCTGTCCACGGCGACGGTGTGGTGGCGGTGGCCGGTACCGGCCCCTTCGGCGAGGAGCTGGCCACGCTCGCCTTCGAGCCCGGCGAACACGACGGTGCGGCGTTCCGGCCGCTTCCGGAGCTCGACGGGGGCGAGGAGCGGGCTGACGCCGTGGGGCTGGCGGCCACACCGGAGGGCACCGCCCTGCTCACGGTGCGCACCGGTGACACCACGCGCCTGTACCGGATCGACGGCCACGGGCAGGCCCGGCCGGTGGACACGGCGGACTCCGCTTTCTTCCTGCCCGCCGTCCGGACGCACACCGGGGGCCTCCTGTCGGGGGACACGCACGCCGTGGACGGGCTCGGCCTGGTCGCCACCCGGCCGGGGACCGTCAGCCTCTGGGACCACGGCGCGGAGCGCTCCCTCAGCCAGCGGTGGGGCGCTCTGGACGGCTACTGCGGGCCCCTCGTCCCCGCGGGCGGGGGCCGCCTGCTCGGCTGGGGCGGCCTGGGGTGCGAGGACGAGGGGATCAGCCTCACCGTGGACCCCTGACGCGGGGTCCGGTGACGGGACAGGTCCTCCTACTCGACGGGCACGAGGGTCCACACCTCACTCACCCGGGCGTCCATCCTGGACAGGATCAGCGGGGCGCCGCGGTGCTGGGCGGAGTTCACCACCGCGAGGGCCATCTCGGGCTCGTAGTTCACGAGGCGGAGGTTCTCGCCGTCCTTGTCCAGGCGCCAGCCCTGGTGGCGGTGCTGTCCACACGGCAGTTGCACCACAAAGGAGTTGTCAGCGGCGGGTGTCGAAACGGTCATGCACTGCCCGCTGTTGATGTTCTCCAGGTGGTAGAACCCGTTGTTCACGTGGTTGAAGTGCCACGCCTGGTCATCGATGTCCAGGCACTCCCACTGGATGACCCTGGCACCCATCCCCGTGCTCGATCCGCCGACCCCCGCGCACAGGCCGCTGTTGATGTTGACGATTCGGTACACGTTGCTCTGGGCGCGCGACGCCGTCCTGGCGTCGGAGTCCTCGGCGGGGGCCGCCGCGTGGGCCACGGCCCCGCTGAGAACCGCCTGGAACATGAGCGCGGCGCCGAGGAGTGACGCCACACGGGTCGGAATGCGCTTACCTTGCATGGAGTTCCCTTTCGCTGACCCAAGGACGGCACCTTGGGTGATCAATAGAAAACATAGCGTGATCAACGGGGTCGTGTGGCCGACCGGCGCAGGTGTCCGGGAGCGGAGCGGAACAGGCGCATGAGGGGGCGCGGCGGGGACCGATAGACTCGCCGCGGCAGTCAGGGTGCCGGGCCGCGGCCCGGCCCACGTCACGAGGGGGATCAAGCGTTGGCTCAGGTGGAGATCGGGCTGGGGAAGAACGCGCGCCGCGCCTACGAGCTCGACGAGATCGGGATCGTGCCCGCCCGGCGGACCCGCGACCCCGAGGAGGTGTCCCTGGCCTGGCAGATCGACGCCTACCGGTTCGAGACGCCGCTCGTCGTGAGCCCCATGGACAGCGTCGCCTCCCCCGAGACGGTCGTGGCCGTCGGCCGCCAGGGCGGCCTGGGCGTCCTCGACCTGGAGGGCCTGTGGACCCGGTACGAGGACCCCGCCCCGCTCCTTGAGGAGATCAGCGGACTCGACGACGTCGCGGCCACCAGGCGCCTCCAGGAGATCTACGCCGCGCCGATCCGGGAGGAGCTGATCGGCCGCCGCATCGAGGAGATCCGCGACTCCGGCCTGGTCACCGCCGCCCGCCTGTCGCCGCAGCGCACCGCCCAGTACCACAAGGCGGTCGTCGACGCGGGCGTGGACATCTTCGTCATCCGCGGGACCACGGTCTCCGCCGAGCACGTGTCCGGCCGTGCCGAGCCGCTCAACCTCAAGCAGTTCATCTACGACCTCGACGTGCCCGTGGTGGTCGGCGGCTGCGCCACCTACACCGCGGCCCTGCACCTGATGCGCACCGGTGCCGCCGGGGTCCTGGTCGGGTTCGGCGGCGGCTCCGGGCACACCACCCGCTCGGTGCTGGGCGTGGCCGTTCCCATGGCCAGCGCCATCGGCGACGTGGCCGCCGCCCGGCGCGACTACCTCGACGAGTCCGGCGGCCGGTACGTGCACGTCATCGCCGACGGCGGCATGACCACCAGCGGCGATATCGCCAAGGCCCTGGCCTGCGGCTCCGACGCGGTCATGGTCGGCTCTCCGCTGGCCCGCGCCTCGGAGGCGCCCGGCCGCGGCTACCACTGGGGCAGCGAGGCCCACCACGGCGAACTGCCGCGCGGCGAGCGCGTGGCCGTCGGCACCATCGGCGACCTGGCGTCGATCCTGCACGGCCCGGCCTCCACCAGCGACGGCTCCATGAACCTCATGGGTGCGCTGCGCCGCACCATGGCCACCGCCGGCTACAGCGACCTCAAGGAGTTCCAGCGGGTCGAGGTCGTGGTCAACCCGCACCGCTGAGAACTGGGGCGTCGCGGGCGGGACGCCCCGCCCGGCCGGGTGGTCGGGGCCGCCGGGCGGGTATGCGTTGAGGGGGAGCACCACCGAGGAGGAGAGGCGACCGATGGCGACGACGTGGCTGGGACCGGGGGAGCGCTCCGAGGCGCTCGCGTCGATGGCCGAGGGGGAACTCGACGTCCTCGTGGTCGGCGGCGGCATCGTGGGAGCGGGCATCGCGCTGGACGCCGTCTCGCGCGGGCTGTCCACCGGCCTGATCGAGGCGCGCGACTTCGCCTCCGGAACCTCCAGCCGTTCCAGCAAGCTCATCCACGGGGGGCTACGCTACCTCGAACAGTTCGACATCGAGCTCGTCCGCGAGGCGCTCACCGAACGCGGCCTCCTGCTCAGCACGATCGCCCCGCACCTGGTCCGCCCGGTGCCGTTCCTCTTCCCGTTCTCCCAGCACTGGGAGCGGCTCTACGTCGGCGCGGGCGTCACCCTCTACGACACCCTCGCACTGACCTCACGCAACAACCGAGGCCTGCCCGCGCACCGGCACCTGACCAGGGCCGGTGCGCTGCGCGTCTTCCCCGCGCTGCGGCGCGACGCCCTCACCGGCGCCGTCCAGTACTGGGACGCCCAGGTCGACGACGCCCGCTACGTCACCACGGTCCTGCGCACCGCCGCCGGGCTCGGCGCCCGGATCGCCTCACGGGTGCAGGCGGTCGGCTTCCTGCGCGAGGGCGAGCACGTGGTCGGCGCCCGCGCCCGGGACCTGGAGGCGGGTGAGGAGGTCGCCGTCCGCGCCCGCCAGGTCGTCAACGCCGCCGGGGTGTGGACCGACGACATCCAGGAGATGGTGGGCGGGCGCGGCCAGATCCACGTGCGCGCCTCCAAGGGGGTGCACCTCGTGGTCCCGCGCGATCGCATCCAGGCCTCCTCGGGGATGATCCTGCGCACGGAGAAGAGCGTGCTGTTCGTCATCCCGTGGGGGCGGCACTGGATCATCGGCACCACCGACACCGACTGGGACCTGGACAAGGAGAACCCGGCCGCGAGCCGCACCGACATCGACTACGTCCTCGACCATGTCAACCAGGTGCTGCGAACCCCGCTGACCAGGGACGACGTCGAAGGCGTGTACGCGGGGCTGCGTCCGCTGCTGTCGGGGGAGGACGAGCAGACCTCCAAGCTGTCCCGGGAGCACACCGTGGCCCACCCGGTGCCCGGACTGGTGCTCATCGCGGGCGGCAAGTACACCACCTACCGCGTGATGGCCAAGGACGCCGTGGACGCCGTCGCGCACGGGCTCGGCGGCGGCGTCCCGGACTCGGTGACCGACCGGCTGCCGCTGGTGGGCGCCCAGGGCTACGCGGCGCTCCAGAACCAGCGGCACGTGCTCGCCCGCGAATCGGGGCTGCACGTCTCGCGCGTGACGCACCTGCTGCGCCGCTACGGTGCCTCGATCCACGACCTGCTGGCGATGGTGCGCGAGCGCCCCGACCTCGGGCGCCCGCTCGCCGCCGCCGACGACTACCTGCGCGCCGAGATCGTCTACGCGGCCCGCGCCGAGGGCGCCCGGCACCTGGAGGACGCGCTGTCCCGGCGCACCCGGATCTCCTTCGAGACCTGGGACCGGGGGATCGGTGCGGCCGAGGAGGCCGCCGAACTCCTCGCCGGACCCCTCGGGTGGAGCGCCGAGCAGGTCGCACGGGAGGTCGAGTACTACCGCAAGGGCATCGAGGCCGAGCGCGCCGCCCAGGAGCAGGACACCGACCACGAGGCCGACGCCATCCAGCACGGCGCCCCGGAGATCGTGCCGGAGGCGGCCATCAGCCGCCCCGGGGCCGGCCACCCCTGAGACCGCTCTCCGCACCGCGTCCCGGCCCGGGTGCGGGCCGGGACGGGATCTGGTGATCTGTGACATGTGCCACTAAAGTGCGGTGTCAGGCTCTCCGGCCCGCACTCACTGTGAAGGATCCCCCCATGATCACGGTGCTCCTCGTCGAGGACGACGTCCGGCTCGCCGATGCGCTCACCGGCGCCTTGGAGGGACACGGGTACACGGTCGTACAGGCACGTACCGCGGCCACGGCTCTGGCCGCTCCGCCCGTGGACCTCGTACTGCTCGACCTCGGCCTGCCCGACATGGACGGTATCGAGCTCTGCCGACGCCTGCGGGAACGGCACGACGTCGGCGACACCGCCCTCATCATGGTCACGGCCCGCGGAGGGCGGTACGACCGTGTACGCGGCCTGCGCACGGGGGCCGACGACTACGTCGTCAAACCCCTGGCCATCGAGGAGCTGTGCGCGCGTATGGAGGCGGTCCTAAGGCGCACGAGCCGCAGGGAGGACCCGGTCCTGTCCGCCGGGCCCGTGACCGTCGATCCCGGAAACCGTTCCGTCACGTGCGCAGGTGCCCGGATCGAGCTCACCCGGAAGGAGTTCGACCTGCTCACCGTGCTCATCAGGGAGGAGGGAGCGGTCGTCTCCCGTGAGCAGTTGCTATTGCGGGTCTGGCACACGGCGTGGCCGGGTACGCGCCGCACCCTGGAGGTCCACGTGGGCACGCTGCGCTCCAAGCTGGGGGTTCCGGGGATCATCGAGACCGTTCGGGGCATCGGCTACCGTCTCGTCGTCCCCGAACGCGCCGCGGCGCACTCGGCGGACTCCTGACCGGGTAGGCCTGGGGAGCGGGTACGTGCGCCGACGTGTCGTCATCGTGTATGTGACCCTCCTGGTCGCCGGGTGCCTGGGGCTGGCCCTGCCGCTGTGTGTGAGCCTTGCCGAGCGGGGGACCTCGGCCATGCTGCTCGACCGCATCAACGACACGACCAGGTTCGCCAGAATCGCCGAGTCGGCGGTGGTGACCGGGGAGGCGGGGAGCCTCAACGGCGAACTGGTCGCCTACGACCGCCTGTACGGAATCACCGCTGTCGTCGTGGACCGGGAGGGCGCCGTCGTCGTGTCCTCCCGTGAGGGCGTCGGCCCCACCGAACTGGGTCTGGGGGCCGAGGAGGTCCCCGCCGTCGTGCGCACGGCCCTGGCGGGCAGCCGTGCGGGCGCCGACACGGTGATCTGGCCGTGGGACGGCGGGGCGCTCGTCGTCGCCGAACCCGTCGGGGGTGCGGGCGAGGTCGTCGGAGCGGTCGTCACCGCCTCTCCCACCGGTGCGCTGAGGCGGTCGATCCTCCTCCAGTGGGGTGTGGCCTGTGCCGTGGTCGCCGCGGTCATGGTCGTCGGCATCGCCGCGGCGGGTCCCCTCACCGGATGGGTGCTGAGACCGATCGTCGATCTGGAGGAGGCGACCCGCGCGGTGAGCGGCGGAAGCCTCGACGCACGGGTGCGGACGGTGGCCGGACCGTTCGAACTCCGTCGGCTCGGCGAGTCCTTCAACCACATGGCCGACACGATCGCTTCCATGCTTGAGAACCAGCGTATGTTCGTGGCCTATGCCGGGCACCAGGTCCGCAACCCCCTGGCCGCGCTGAGGCTGCGCGTGGACGCGCTGTCACCGCACCTGACCGCGCAGGGGCGCCAGGGGCACCGGCTGGCGCTGGACGAGGTGGACAGGCTGGCGCGGGTCTGTGACAGCCTGCTCACCCTGGCCAGGGCCGAGGACGCCGAGCATTCGACGGTGCGCGAGGACGTGTCCGCGGTCGCCGAGGAGCGGGTGGCGGCTTGGTCCCCCATCGCGGAGCGGATCGGTGCCGAACTGGTGGCGGAGGTGGTGCCCGGTGTCCGTGTCCGGTGTGTGGAGGGCACGCTGGACCAGGCGCTGGACGCGCTGATCGACAACGCTCTGAAGTTCGGCGGAGCGGGGGCGCGGATCGTGGTGGGAGTCGCCGCACCCGTCCGCTCCGCGGAAGGGGGCGGCCACGTGGACGTACACGTCCTCGACGATGGGCCCGGACTGCCGGAGGAGCAGATGGCCGCCGCGGTCCGGCCGTTCTGGCGGGACGGCCACCGAGGAGGGGGCGGCAGCGGCCTGGGCCTGTCCGTCGTGGTCACCCTGTTGGAACTCCAGGGGGCTCGGCTCACCCTCCGACCCCGGAGCCCCCACGGGGTCGAGGCCCGGCTGCGGCTGCCTCTGCGGGCCTTCCCCGACCCTCTCGCCGGGTCCGTGGTCAGGCCGTCGGCGGCCCGTAGGCGTTCTTGACGGAACGGTAGTACTCGACCGCCCCGGGGTGCAGGGGGACCGGCAGGGTGGCTATGGCCGAACGCGGGTGCAGGGAGAGCGCGACGGGGTGGACGTCGACCAGCTCGGGACGGGACTCGAACAGGAGACGGGTCAGTTCCCTGGCGGTCCCTGTGGGCATCCCGTCCCCGACCACCAGCAGACTGGGCACGCCGATGGTGCGCACGGCCGGGACGCCCTCGTAGGTGTCGGCGGGGACCGGCATATCGGAGAAGTACTCACCGTGTCTCTCCGCCATGGCCGAGACGTGGCCGGAGAGGTCGATCAGACGGATCGGAGTCCGTTCGGCGAGGTCGGCCACCGCCCGTGTGGGCAGCCCCCCGGACCAGAAGAACGCGTCCACGCGCCCTTCCGCGAGGGCCTGCGCGGACTCGCTCACGTGAAGGTGGACCGCTTCCACCCGGGAGCCCCCGGCCTCCGTCGGCACGCCACCGCGCTCGTCGTCCCGCGGAGCCGCCTCCAGTCCCGCGAGATCCAGGAGCCGCCGGGCCGTGAGCTCGGTGCCGGAGCCTTCGGCGCCCAGGGACACCGTCGCTCCCGAGAGGTCCGCGAGTTCGTCGTAGGGCGAGTCGGAGCGGACCACGAGGTGGGTGTGGTTGTCGTAGAGGCGGGCCAGCGCCGAGATGGGCAGGGGCTCGTCGAACGGGGGGTCACCGGCCACGGCCAGCGCCGCGACGTCGGCGAGTGTGAAGGCGGCGTCCACGGAACCGGCCGCGATCAGCCGGTTGTTGTCCACGCTCGCCGCGGTGTCCACGGGCACGATCTCGGTGAACGCGCGGGAGGACGCGGCGGCTTCGGCGAGACCCGAGCCGTACTCGTGGTAGACGCCTCCGGGGCCTCCCGTGCCGACGCGGAGCCGGAGGGGCTCCTCGTACGGGGGCTGCGAACCGGCGACCGCGAGGACGACGAGTACCGATGCCGCCATCCGAAGTGCTGTCCGAGACCGACCCCGGTACCGCGCCCGTGCCATGGGCGGACGATACCAAAGCGCGATGGACCTCAGCGGAGGCTCAAAACAGACGGTCGGAGCGTGTGCGGTGACCGCGGGTCCCGTTAGGTTCCCTGTGGGATGGGCCACACAGGGCACGGTCCTGGGGTTTCGGGACGTCTCACGCGGACCAACGAAGGCCTTTCCCCACCCCCCCTGACCGCCGAGAGATCCGAGAGGATTCGACCATGCGACGTGCGACACGGATTCTGGTAGCCCTGCCCGCCGGGGCGCTCATGTTCGCCGGCTGCGCCCAACCCGCAGAGCAGTCGATCGAGGAGGAGGCGGGCCTGGGAGCGGGCGCCGTCCGTGAACAGCTCAGCATCGTCACCGGTGGGACCACCGGCGTGTACTTCCAGGTCGGAGGCGTCCTCGCCAACACCATCACGGACGGGGTCGAAGGGCAGTCCGGTTCCGCGGAGACCACCGGCGCCTCGGTGGAGAACCTGCGGCTGCTCGGCTCGGGCGAGGCCGACATCGCCATCGCCCAGGGCGACGCGGTGTCGGAGGCCTTCGAGGGGAGGAATGACTTCGAGGGCCGGGCGGTTCAGTCCTACGCACTGGCCGTGCTCTACCCCAACGTCTTCCACGCCGTCTCCCTGGAGGGGAACGCAGTGGAGCTGGGGCTGGAGTGCTTCAGCGACATCGTGGACACCCGTTACTCGGTGGGTGCGGTGGGCAGCGGCAACGAAGCCACCACCACCAACGTGTTCTCGGCCCTGGAGATCTCCACCTCCGACATCGAGATCCAGCAGCTCGGGTACGCCGACACGGACTCGGCCCTGCGCAACGACCAGCTCGACGCCGGTTCGTGGGTGGTCGGCGAGGGGCACGCGGGGCTGTCTGAACTCGCCACGACCGAGGACGTCCACCTCATCCCGATGTGCGACGAGGAGGTCTCCGTCATCACCGCGGCGACCAACAGCTACACCGAGCACACCATCCCCGGCGGGACCTACCCGGGTGTCGAGGGGGACGTCCAGACCATCGCGGTGTGGAACCTCATGGTGGTCAGCGGTGACTTCAACGAGCAGCAGGCCTACGACATCACCTCGGCGATGTTCGACAACATCGACGACTTCGTCGCGGCGTACGCTCCCGGAGAGGAGTACATGGTGCCGGAGACCATCCTGAACAGCCCGGTGCCCGTACACCCCGGCGCCGCCCGCTTCTACGAGGAGCAGGGCGTCGAACTGCCCGAGGACCTCCTCGCGCAGAGCTAGGACACCGGGTCGATGGCTGCCCGGAACGAGACGGCCGGCCGGAGGCCGGCAGGCGCCGGCGGTGTCCCGCGCCCGTCGGCCGCGGCCCTCCGGGGAGGTCTCCTCGTCCTCACCGCGGCGTCGGCCCTCCTCTTGTGGCCCGTATGGCCGGCACTGGGGCTGACCGATGACGGTGAACCGCTCGGCACCCTCCCCCTCGCCGAGGGCGAGGTGTTCACGATCAGCTATGTCCACTCCATCGACGGGCTGCCGATCGAGGAGAACCTGACCGTGCGCGAGGGCCGCCTGGTCGCCGAGTCCACCCGGAGCGTGCAGTACGGCGCGGGGATGGGGCAGATCCCCGGCGAGGGGCACGGGTACGCCGAAGGCCGCTGGTGGGTGGTCGACGCGATGGATCGCGACGTCGGTGGCGAGGTGGTGCTCCGCCCGGGATCGGCCGCGGTCGACCATCGTCTGCGCACGCCCGGGGCCGAGGTACGGCTCTCCCCGTGCCTCACCTCCCACAGGGTGGTCATCCGTCCCGTACGGGTGTCCACGCTCCGGCTGCTGTTCGGCCAGGCCCCCCGGCCGGAGTGCCGATCCCGGGCCGAGGCCGGTGCCGACAGCCGCCCGCACCCCGAACGGACCCTTCGAGAGAACCTGAGGAGAGACCATGGCTGATACCCCCACGCAGGCACGGGGTGACACCGGAAGGGCCGACGAGGGGAGCGGGAGGCGCCGGGGAGGCCTCGGCACGCGGAGCCGGAGCGGGGCCGCCCCGGATCTCCTCCCCGACGTGGACGGCCGGGCCGAGAGCGAAGCCGAGTGGTCGCGGATCGCCCGTCAGCGGTGGGGCGCCGGGCCTGCGGGGACCGTCGCGGGCCTGCTCATCCTGGCCCTCTCCATCGGGCTGACCTGTTTCCAGCTCTACATCGTCCTGTTCGCCTCGGGCCTGGACGGGCACCACCAGCGGATCATCCACCTCCTGTTCGTCATGGTGCTGGTCTTCCTCGTCATGAGTCCGTTCAAGCTGGACACAGCCTCCCGCCTCTCGGCCCTGGCCCTGGCGCGGGCGCTCGTCCCGGGCAGGGGAAGCCGGGAACGGCGCGACGCGTCGGCGCGCACGGTCCTGCGCGCCGTCGGCGGAGTGCTCGACCTGGTGCTCGTCGCGGCCGCGTGCGTCGTCAGCGTGTACCCGATCCACTTCCAGCAGGAGCTGGCGAGCCGCGCGGGCGCCTACACCACCACGGACTGGATCCTGGGCCTGGTGCTGATCGTCACGCTGCTGGAGGCGACCCGCCGGGCGGTCGGCCTGATCATGGCCGTGCTGGTCCTCGGATTCGTCTACTACGCGTGGATCGGACCGTTGATCCCTGGCGAGTTCGGGCATTCCGGAGCGACCATCCAGCGCATCGCGACACACAGCTACCTCGGTGACGGCGTCTACGGTCTGACCCTCGGCGTCGTCGTGACCTTCGTGTTCGTGTTCATCCTGTTCGGCGCTCTGCTCAGCAAGACCGGCGGCGGCAACTTCTTCGTCGGTCTGGCCTACGTGCTCACCGGACGCATGGTCGGCGGCCCCGCCAAGGGGGCCGTCCTGGCCAGCGCCATGCTGGGGTCGGTCTCCGGGAGCGCCATCGCCAACGTCGTCACCTCCGGGCCGTTCACGATCCCGCTGATGCGCAAGGTCGGCTACCGCAGGGCGGAGGCGGCCGGGGTAGAGGCCGCGGCGTCCACGGGCGGACAGGTGCTGCCGCCGATCATGGGTGCGGGCGCCTTCATCATGGCCGAGCGCACCGGTATCGCCTACGCCGACATCGTCAAGGTCGCCGTCATCCCGGCACTGATGTACTTCGGCGTTATGTTCCTGTTCGTGGACATCCTGGCGCGCAAGCACGGCATCCCCGCGGCCCGGAACCAGGACCTGCCGCGGATGCGGCAGGTCCTGGCGGCCGGATGGCACTTTCTGCTTCCGCTCCTGCTGCTCATCGTGCTGCTGCTCAACTACGTCACTCCGGCGAGGGCCGGCCTGTACACCTGCGGCGTGCTGCTGGTCGTGGCGATGGTACGGGCGGGCAGCCGACTGTCGCCGAAGGACTTCCTCGACGTCTTCGTCCTGGCCGCGCGCAACACGCTTCCGGTGTCGGTGGCATGTGCCGTCGCGGGCGTCATCGTCGGCATGGTCGGCCTCACCGGGCTGGGTCTGACGCTCTCGCACGTGCTGCTGACGGTGTTCTCTGGGAACCTGGTCATGACCTTGGTGATGGTGGCGCTGGCGTCCCTCATCATGGGGTTCGGACTGCCGGTGACGGCCTCCTACGTGGTCATCTCGGTTCTCGCCGCCCCCGCTCTGGGAGAGTTGGGGCTGACAGTGATCGTGGCGCACATGATCATCTACTGGCTGAGCCAGGACTCCAACGTGACACCCCCGGTGGCGCTGGCGGCGTTCGCCGGGGCGGGGATCGCCAACGCGAGCCCGATGCGTTCCGGGGTCGCGTCGTGGAAGTTCGCCAAGGGGCTCTACCTCATCCCCCTGCTGATGGCCTACTCGGCTCTCATGGCGATCGACGGCCCCCTGCTCGACCTGGTGGTCGCGGTCCTCAGCGGATGTGTGGCGCTCGCGGCGGCCGCGGTCGCGATCGAAGGGTACTTCCTGCGGCCCGTGGCGCTCCTGGAGCGGGTCGGCCTCGCGCTGGCCGCGGTTCTGGTCCTGGTCGCTCCGGAATGGAGCGGGGTCGCCGGGAGCGTGCTGCCGACGGCGGTGGCCTCCCACTGGTTCGTCCTGGCCGGTTCGGTGCTGGGGGCGGTTCTCCTCGGCCTGCAGTCGTTCGGTCGGCGGCCCGCCATGGCCACCGGTGAGAGGGGAGGCCCTGCGGACGCGGAGCCGACCGCGCGCGGTGCGTCCGCCGAAGGATGACGGAGCCGGTGGAGGGGCCGCCGCGCACGGGCCGGCGGCCCTCCCGAGCGGCAGGACCGGACACCGCCTAGGATCGACAGCCATGTGGCCCTTTGCACGGAACCCGGAGCGGGACGCCCGGAGCACCGAGGCGGCGCTGGTACCGGCCGCCTTCGGCACCGACCCCGTCCTGCGCTCCGGCTGCGCGGCGGTGCGCGAGGGCGGCGTCGCCGCCGGGCTCACCCTGCTCGCGGAGGAGCGCGAGGACCCCGAGGTGCGCGTCCACCGGGCGGAGGCGCTTGGCCGGGCCGCCGTCGGCCGGTTGGACGGGGTCGCCGCGCTGGCCGAAGGCTCAGCAGACCAGGCCGACGCCCTGCTCTGGCTGGGGTACACCCTGCTCGCCGCCGCCGTCTCCGGCCCGGTCGGCACCGCCGCGGGCCGCGCCGACCGCAAGGCGCTGGCCGCGGCGCTCACCGAGGCCCGTCTCCCGCTGGAGGCCGCCGCGCGGCTGCGCCCCGACGACCCGGCGCCCTGGGCGGCCCTCCAGACGGTAGCCATGGGGCTGGGCGCCGACCGCGGGGAGAAGGACCGCCTCTGGGGCGAGGTGGTCGCGCGGGCGCCCCACCTGCTGCCCGCGCACATGACCCGGGTGCGGACGCTCTCCCCGGCCCGGGGCGGCTCGACCGAGGAGATGTTCGCCGTCGCGGGCGCCGCCGCCGACACCGCGCCCGAGGGCAGCCCCCTTCCTTCGGTGCTGGCGCTGGCCCACGCCGAGCACCTGCGGGCCGAGCGCGCCCGGATCGTCGCCGAGGGCGGGTCCGACTACATCGCGGGCCTGGGCCTGGGCCGTCTGACCGGGGAGTCCGTGCGCGAGCTGTTCGACGCCGCGCGGGCGTGGGCGACAGCCGGGGCCGAGCACGAGCGCGACGTCCAGGCGCACCACCTGTTCGGGTGGGCCTTCTACCGGGTCGAGGCCACCGAGGCCGCCGCCTGGCACCTGGGCGCGGCCGGCCGCTACTACTGCGACCTGCCGTGGTCGTTCTTCGGCAGTGCTCGGGCGGGGGTCGCCGAGGCCATGTCCCGGCTCGGTGTCGTTCCGGGAGGCGGCCGTGCCTGAGCCCGCGGGTGCCGGGGCCGCCGCCTCCCGGGTGATCGAGGTGCCCCGCCCGGGGCTCGTCGTGCTGATCGGGGTGTCCGGTTCGGGCAAGTCGACGTTCGCGGCACGCCACTTCCTGCCCACGCAGGTGGTCGGCTCCGACCGCTGTCGGGCGCTGGTCAGCGACGACGAGAGCGACCAGGGCGCCAGCGCCGACGCCTTCGAGCTGATGTACACGCTCGTCGGTATCCGGCTGCGCCGGGGGCTGCTGACCGTCGTGGACGCGACCAGTGTCCAGCGCGGCGCGCGCCAGCGGCTCGTGCGCCTGGCCACGGAGCACGACGTGCCGTCCACGGCCATCGTGCTGGACGTGCCCGAGCCGCTGGCCCACGAGCGCAACCGGAGCCGGCCGGGACGGGTCGTGGCCGAGGACGTGATCCGCCAGCAGTACACGGACCTGCGCACGGCCCTCGAACAACTGCCCCGCGAGAGGTTCCGCACGGTGCATGTGCTGCGCGGGCCGGAGGAGATCGACGCGGCCACCGTCGAACCGGTGCGGCCGCCGATGGAGCGCACCGAGCTGACGGGGCCCTTCGACGTCATCGGCGACGTGCACGGCTGCCGCGCCGAACTGGAGGAGCTGCTCGGCGCGCTCGGCTACACGATCGCGCGTGACGGTGCGGGCCGCCCGGTCGGGGCCCGCCACCCGGAGGGCCGCACCGCCGTGTTCGTCGGCGATCTGGTGGACCGCGGCCCGGACAGCCCCGGCGTGCTGCGCCTGGTCATGGGCATGGTCGGCGACGGCGACGCCCTGTGCGTGCAGGGCAACCACGAGAACAAGCTCGTCCGGGTGCTCAGGGGCGCCAAGGCCCGCCTCGGCCACGGGCTGGCCGAGACCGTGGAGCAGCTCGGCCGGGAGGACGCCGCGTTCCGGGCGCGCGTGCTGGAGTTCTGTGACGGGCTGGCGCACCATCTCGTCCTGGACGGTGGGCGACTGGTCGTGGCGCACGCCGGGCTCAAGGAGGGGTACCACGGCCGCGACTCCGGCCGGGTGCGCTCCTTCGCCCTGTACGGCGACACGAACGGCAAGACCGACGAGTACGGCCTGCCGGTGCGCCTGCCGTGGGCGCGCGACTACCGGGGCGGGGCGGCGGTCGTCTACGGGCACGTGCCGGGCGAGAGGGCCCGGTGGCTCAATGGCACCCTCTGCCTGGACACCGGCTGCGTGTTCGGCGGACGGCTCACGGCCCTGCGCTACCCCGAGCGCGCACTGGTGGACGTGGCCGCGCACCGCACCTGGTCCGAGCCGGTCCGGCCGCTCCCGCCGGAGACCGGCGGCACCGCCGAGGACGGGACCGGCGCCGGGCGCGGACGGCCGTAGCGCCCCGCGGCCGCCGAGACGGCGGGCTGGTCCGCCGCGTCCGGGCGATCGCACGAGAGGGGGCGCGGCCCCGTTCGCCGAACACGGCCGGGTGTCGCCTTCAACGTCCTCCGCTGTCCGGTCGGGGGCCGGATGCGCACGCCCGCAAAAGTGGCGAAGCTCTCTGAGCGCCGCACAGCCCCCTCGACTGGGATACCGGAGAAGGCGTGCCCCCACCAGTTCCTGCTGACCGGCCGGGAACGGTCCCGCTCGGCCGCGCCCCGGGCGGCCGGCGCCGCGCGCGTGCGCTGCGCCTGTGGACGGCGGCGCCCGGATGCGGGGGACGCCCTAGACTGGGCGGACATCCCTTGAACTTTCGCGGAAGGTCCTCCGTCGTGTCCGTAGGTGCTGACAGCACGTTCGACACCGTTCTCGTCGTCGACTTCGGTGCGCAGTACGCGCAGTTGATCGCACGGCGGGTCCGGGAATGCCACGTGCACAGCGAGATCGTGCCCTCGACCATGCCGGTCGGGGAGATGCTCGCCAAGAAACCCAAGGCCATCATCCTGTCCGGGGGCCCGTCGTCGGTCTACGCCGAGGGCGCCCCGGCGGTGGGCGCCGAACTCTTCGAGACCGGGGTGCCCACGTTCGGCATCTGCTACGGCTTCCAGGCCATGACGCGCGCGCTGGGCGGCACCGTCGAGCGCACCGACCTGAGCGAGTTCGGCCGCACCGAGATGTCCGCCGTCACCGACTCCCTCCTCTTCGAGGGGATGCCCGCCCAGCAGCTCGTGTGGATGTCGCACGGCGACTCCGTGGTCGGCGCCCCCGAGGGCTTCCGGACCACCGCGAGCACGGCCGGGGCGCCGGTCGCCGCCTTCGAGGACACCGACCGCCGCCTGTTCGGCGTCCAGTTCCACCCCGAGGTCATGCACACCGAGCACGGCCAGGAGGTGCTGCGCCGCTTCCTCCACGAGGGCGCCGGGTGCCGTCCCACCTGGACGATGGTCAACATCGTCGAGGAGCAACTGGAGCGCATCCGCGAGCAGATCGGCGACAAGCGCGCCGTCTGCGGCCTGAGCGGCGGGGTGGACTCCGCCGTGGCCGGTGCCCTGGTGCAGCGCGCCGTCGGCGACCAGCTCACCTGCGTGTTCGTCGACCACGGACTGCTGCGCAAGGGCGAGGCCGAGCAGGTCGAGAAGGACTTCGTGGCGATCACCGGCGCCAGTCTGAAGGTGGTCGACGCCGAGGAGCGCTTCCTCGGCGCGCTGGCGGGGGTCACCGACCCCGAGGCCAAGCGCAAGATCATCGGCCGCGAGTTCATCCGCGTCTTCGAGCAGGCCGCCCGCGAGGTCGTCGCCGAGGGCGGCGAGCAGGGCGCCGAGGTCGAGTTCCTGGTCCAGGGCACCCTCTACCCGGACGTCGTCGAGTCCGGCGGCGGCACCGGCACCGCCAACATCAAGTCCCACCACAACGTCGGCGGACTGCCCGAGGACCTCCAGTTCACCCTGGTGGAGCCGCTGCGGGAGCTGTTCAAGGACGAGGTGCGCAAGGTCGGCGAGGAGCTCGGCCTGCCGCCGGAGATGGTGTGGCGCCAGCCCTTCCCCGGGCCGGGGCTGGGGATCCGCATCATCGGCGAGGTGACGCGTGAGCGCCTGGAGGTGTTGCGCGAAGCCGACGCCATCGCCCGCGAGGAGCTCACCCGGGCCGGGCTGGACCGCGATATCTGGCAGTGCCCCGTCGTGCTGCTCGCCGACGTGCGCTCGGTGGGCGTCCAGGGCGACGGCCGCACCTACGGCCACCCCGTGGTGCTGCGCCCGGTCAGCAGCGAGGACGCCATGACCGCCGACTGGTCGCGGGTCCCCTACGACGTGCTCGCCAAGATCTCCAACCGGATCACCAACGAGGTCCGCGAGATCAACCGGGTGGTGTTGGACGTGACCAGCAAGCCCCCGGGCACCATCGAGTGGGAGTAGCCCTCCCCGGTGTCCTGAGGGCCCGGCGGGGTGACCGCCGGGCCCGCTAGGTCGGGGCGCCGATCGGCACGACGGTCCGGTCCTGTCCGGAGAGGTGGGTGAGCTGGAGCGAGTCGGGCTCGGCCTCCTGGGGGATGAGGAAGACCAGGTCGCCCTCGACCGACGAACCGGGGGCGATCCCCTCCGGGTTCCACAGGCTCGCCTGGCGCTCCGCGGAGGTCGGGGTCTCCGCCGCCGTGAGTTCGTCGCTCACGGAGGTCAGTATGAACTGCTCCTGTGAGCGGAAGGAGAGCGGGGCGTCGCTGTCGTTGTCCATGGACAGGCGCACGATGCAGTACGTCCCGCCGGAGAGCACGCTCGACCGGGAGTCCGGGTCGGGCTCGCAGTCGACGTCCTTCACCGTGTAGGTGACCATGCCGTCGGCCGACGTCACCGAGCCGTCCGGGTTGATGCCGTCGGCGGCCTCCGCCTTGTCCTCGTCCCGCTCCCGGCCGTCGCCGTCGGTGCCGGTTCCCGTGTCCTCCTGCTCGACGCCGGAGTCCGTGTCGTCGCCGAACGGCGGGAAGTCGATGTTGGACACGAAGAGCAGCATGGCGGCCAGCGCCAGCAGGACCGCGACGCCGATCGCGACGGCACCCAGGAGGAGGCCCTTGCGGCGCCGGGGCGCGGCGGGCCGGTGCGGGGGCGGCGGCACCGGTGGGACGTAGGGCTGGGGTCCGGGCCGCTGGGCCTGCGGGTCCTGTGCGATGGGGATCGGCCCCGTGGACGCCGGGTGCTGTGCGGGCGCCTGTACGGGGTGCGGGGGCTGGCCCTGGGCGGCCTGGCGGGGCGCGGAGGGCGCGGGCGCGCCGCGGCCGGGAGGGGGCGCCTGGGGCCGGGAGAAGGTGCCGCTCTGGTGCGCGGGGTGCTGGGTCGGGTGCGGCGCGGGGTAGGCGCCGGGGCGGAGCGGCTGCTGCCGTACGCCCGTCGCCGGGTGCATGGCGTGCGGGTGGCCGGGCGGCCCCGGCGGCAGGTTCGGCCGCCACGACTGGTGCAGCGCCTGCGAGACCATGTCGTTGGGGTTGCCGGCCTCCTGCCCCCCGGCCAGTTCCAGGAGGAGGTCCTGCGCGGTCGGGCGCCGTCCGGGCTCCTTGGCCAGGGCGCGTGAGACGAGCCGGTCCAGGGGGCTGTCCAGGCGGCCGATCTGCGGTTCGGCGAACAGCACGCGCTTGCCGAGGGTCATGGCGTCGCCGTTGCCGAAGGGGTGGGTGCCGTTGCCGGCGAAGGCCACCAGGCATCCCCAGGCGAAGATGTCCGCGGCCGTGGTGACCTGCTCCTCCAGGAGCTGTTCGGGGGCCATCCAGCCGGGGCTGCCCATGACGATGCCGGTCTGCGTGTGGTTGGTGGCGGTGTTCATCGCGCGGGCGATACCGAAGTCGATCACGCGCGGCCCGGACAGCGACAGGAGCACGTTCGCGGGTTTGAGGTCGCGGTGGACGAGCCCGGTGCGGTGGATGGCCGCCAGCGCCGCGGCCACGCCCAGGGCGAATCCGTGCAGGGTCGAGGAGTCCAGCGGACCGTTCTCGGAGATGTGCTCGGCCAGAGCGGTCCCCGCGATGTACTCGGTGACCATGTAGGGGCGGTTCTCGAACGTCCCGTGGTCGAGCACCTTCGCGGTGCAGAAGGAGGCGACCTTGCGGGCGTTCTCCATCTCGTCGCGGAAGCGCGCCCGCGTCGCCTCGTCGAAGGCGAGTTCGGGGCGGATGACCTTGATGGCTACCTGGTGGCCCTTCTCGCCTCCGGCGCTGCCCAGGTAGACGGTGCCCATGCCGCCGCTGCCCAGCTTCCCGGACAGCACGTAGGGACCGATGGTGGCCGGATCTCCGGCGGCCAGCGGTTCCAGGTTCTTCGGGAGCCCATCCGACGGCAAGCGACCCTCCCCGACGGTGTCCAAACCGCGTCTCGCCCCAAGGTATAGGGGTTTGCGCCCTTATTCCCAACTGTGGACCTATGGTCGTTATGGGGTGAGGCGCTATCCGACATGACAGTGGTGGTAGATCCCCGGCATGGCCCCCTGGTTCTCACCGGTCGGTCTCCCTTCGGGAACGGGAGCGGTGAACACGCCGGTTCCGTGGTCGGAGCAGGTGTTCACGCAAGGTAGGGGGTTCCTTTACGATTGGGGACTCGTGACCGTCATTACCACCGTAACCGTCCGGGTCCCCGCCAAGGTCAACCTCCGGCTGGCGGTGGGGCCCAGACGTGAGGACGGGTTCCACGCGCTCGTCAACGTGTTCCACGCCGTCTCACTGTTCGACGAGATTACCGTCACGGCGGCCCCCGCGCGTCAGGAGGCGGCCCTCGCCGCGCTCACGGCGAGCGGTGGGACCGTCGACCTCTCCGGGGTCCCGCTGGACGGGACCAACCTCGCGGCCCGCGCCGCTGAGCTGCTGGCCCGCGAGACCGGCCGGGGCACCCCGGTCGACATCCACCTGGACAAGCGGATCCCCGTCGCCGGGGGCATGGCCGGCGGCAGCGCCGACGCCGCCGCGGCCTTGGTGGCCTGCGACCGGCTCTGGGGGTGCGGGTTCTCGCGCTCCGAGCTGTTGGAACTGGGGGCCCGGCTCGGCAGCGACGTGCCCTTTCCCCTACTGGGCGGTACCGCCGTGGGTACGGGCCGGGGCGAGTTGCTCACGCCCCTGGAAGCCCCCGGGCGGTACCGGTGGGTGTTCGCGCTCGCCGGGGAGGGTCTGTCCACGGCGCGGGTGTTCGGCGAGTACGACCGGCTGCGGCCGCAGGCCCCCGAACCGGAGCCCTGCGCCGCGATGGAGGAGGCGCTGGCCTCGGGGGAGGCCGCCGCGCTGGGCGCGGTGCTCACCAACGACCTGGAGCGGGCCGCGCTGTCCCTGCGCCCCGGCCTGGGGCGCACACTTGCGGCGGGCCGCGAGGCGGGCGCCCTGGGGGCCCTGGTCTCCGGCTCCGGTCCGACCTGTGCCTTCCTGGTGGGCGACGCCGACGACCCGAGGACGGCCGCGGTCGAGGCCGAGGTCGTGCGCGCTCTGGAGTGCCGAGGGGTGGACGCGTGCGTCGCGGCGGATTCGGGGGGCGTCCCCGGCACCGTCGTCGTGTGAGGTAAATCATGCGAAGGGGGTGCCGCGGACCTCGGTGGGCGGTTGACCTCAAGTTTGGTTGAGGTCGAACACTGGTCACCATGACGACCACAGCCGCCCTGTCGCGCTACGCCGACCTGCCCGTGCTCATCGCGCTCATGGAGGGCGACGAGAAGCACAGGGGTGCCGCCCACTCCACCCTCGACGTCCTGTGGGTGCTCTACGACCAGGTCTTGGAGGTCGCCCCCGACACGGCACACGACCCGGCCCGGGACCGCTTCCTGCTCTCCAAGGGGCACGGCCCGGCCGCCTACTACGCCGTGCTCGCCGCCAAGGGCTTCCTCGACGCCTCCGCCCTACGGGGCTGGGCGTCCTTCGACTCGCCGCTGGGGCACCACCCCGACGCCCTCCTCGTGCCCGGCGCGGAGATCGGCAGCGGCTCGCTCGGGCACGGACTCCCCCTGGCCCTGGGGACGGCCCTCGGACTGCGCGTCCAGGGGACGCGGCGCCCCGACGGCACACCGCCCCGCGTGGTGGTGCTCGTCGGCGACGGCGAACTCGACGAGGGCAGCAACCACGAGGCGATCGCCGTCGCGGGCAGGCTCGGCGCGGACGCGCTCACCACCGTCGTCGTCGACAACGGTTCGGGGCGGCACGGCTGGCCGGGCGGGATCGGAACGCGCTTCGAGACCGAGGGCTGGACGGCCCGGCGGGTCGACGGCCGCGACCACGGCGCCCTCCGTGCCGCGCTGACCGCCCCCCACCCCGGCCGCCCCCTGGCCGTCGTCGCCACCATCCGATAGGAGCACCGCCATGACCCGGACCGCCACCAGGCCCGCCGCCACCGCGCGGGGTGCCATGCGCCAGGCATTCGCCGAGACCGCCTCCGCCGCCCTCGACGACGACCCCCGGACCGCCCTCGTCCTCGCCGCGATCTCCGCAGGTCTGTTCACGCGGGCAGCGGCGCGCCACCCCGGCCGCGTGATCGACGTCGGCATCCGCGAACAGGCCATGATCGGCGTCGCCGGCGGGCTCGCCCTCACCGGCATGCGCCCGATCGTGCACAGCTACGCGCCCTTCCTGGTGGAGCGCCCCTTCGAGCAGGTCAAGCTCGACTTCGGCCACCAGGGGACCGGCGCCGTCCTGGTGAGCATCGGCGGCTCCTACGACGCCGCCGCCGAGGGCCGGACCCACCAGGCGCCCGGAGACGTGGCCCTGATCGACACCCTGCCCGGATGGACGGTCCACGTGCCCGGACACCCCGACGAGGTCCGCGAGACGCTGAGGGCCGCGCTCCCGGGCGACCACCCGGTCTACGTCCGGCTGTCGGACACCGGGAACCGGGCGCCCCTGCCGGTGACCGGGAGGCTGGCCGCGGTGCGCCCCGGGTCGCCCCGCTCGGCCGGGGTGGTCCTCGCCGTGGGCCCGATGCTCGACCGGGCCCTGGCGGCGACCGAGGGCCTGGACGTCACCGTCGCCTACACCGCTACCGTGCGCCCCTTCGACCGTGCGGGGCTGAGCGCCCTCGTCGGCGCGGCGGGCAGCGCCGACGTCCTGGTGGTGGAGCCCTACCTGCGCGGCACGTCCGCCCACGAGGTGGCGGCGGCGCTGTCCGACCGGCGCCACCGCCAGCTCGGCCTGGGCGTCGGCCGCGCCGGGGAGCTGCGCGCCTACGGCCGACCGGAGCAGCACGCACGCGCCCACGGGCTGGACACGGAGGGGATCGCACGGGCCGCACGGGACTTCTTCCTGCCGTGAGGCCCCGGGCGTGTCCCAGAGCACACGAGCGGGGACCGTCGCGGCCGTCCGGGGCACACCCGGTGTGCCGTGACAATGGAAGGCGATGAATCTCGTCAATCTTCAGGACGTGTCCCTGGCCTACGGGCCGCTCGTCCTCCTCGACCAGGTGTCCCTCGGCGTCGACGAGGGCGAACGCATCGGTGTCGTCGGCCGCAACGGCGGCGGCAAGTCCACTCTGATCTCCGTGCTCTCCGGCCGCCTGGAGCCCGACTCCGGGCGGGTCGTGCACAACCGGGGTCTGCGCGTGGGCTACCTGCACCAGCGCGACACCTTCCCCGACACCACCGTCGGCGCGTTCGTCCTAGGCGAGCGGGCCGAGCACGAGTGGGCGGGCGACGCCCGTATCCGCGACATCCTGCGCGGCCTGCTCAGCGGCTGGGACCTCGACACCCCCATGGCGGGGCTCTCCGGCGGCGAGCGCCGCCGGACCGGGCTGGCGCGCCTGCTCGTCGGCGACCACGACCTCATCGTCCTCGACGAGCCCACCAACCACCTCGACATCGAGGGCATCGCCTGGCTCGCCGGGCACCTCAAGGGCCGTTCGGAGTCGCTCGTGGTCGTCACCCACGACCGCTGGTTCCTGGACGCCGTCACCACCCGCACCTGGGAGGTCGGGCGCGGCTCGGTCGAGCGCTACGAGGGCGGGTACGCCGCCTACGTCCTGGCCAAGGCCGAGCGCGAGCGCATGGCCGCCGTGGCCGAGGAGCGCCGCCAGAACCTCATGCGCAAGGAGCTGGCCTGGCTGCGCCGGGGCGCCCCGGCGCGCACCTCCAAGCCCAAGTTCCGCATCGAGGCCGCCAACCAGCTCATCGCGGACGAGCCGCCGCCGCGCGACAGCGTCGAACTGGTCCGCTTCGCCAGCTCCCGGCTCGGCAAGACGGTCGTCGACCTCAAGGACGTGTCGGTCGCGGTCCCCGACCGGGTCCTGCTGGACCGTCTCACCTGGCAGCTCGGCCCTGGCGACCGGATCGGCCTGGTCGGGGTCAACGGCGCGGGCAAGTCCACACTGCTGAGGGTCCTGGGCGCCGAGCGCGCGCCCGACTCCGGCACGGTGCGCACCGGCAAGACCGTCCGCCTCGCCCACCTGTCGCAGAACGTCGAGGAACTCGACCCGCAGGCGCGCCCCCTCCAGGCCGTGATGGACGTGCGCGAGCACGTCACCATCGGCAAGCGCGACTACACCGCGAGCCAGATGCTGGAGCGCTTCGGCTTCCGGGGCGAGCGGCAGTGGACGCCGATCGCCGACCTCTCCGGCGGCGAGCGCCGCCGCCTCCAACTGCTGCGCCTGCTCATGGACGAGCCCAACGTGCTGCTGCTGGACGAGCCCACCAACGACCTGGACATCGAGACCCTCACCGAGTTGGAGGACCTCCTCGACGGCTGGCCCGGCTCCCTGGTCCTGGTCAGCCACGACCGCTACTTCCTGGAGCGGATCACCGACCGGGTCCTGGCCCTCATGGGCGACGGCACCCTCGCGTTCCTGCCGCGCGGGGTGGACGAGTACCTGGAGCGCCGCGCCGCGACGGCGGGGGAGGGCAGCGTGCCACTCGGCGCCTCCGAGACGGCCGGGTCCGGGAGTCCGGCGGCCGGGCCCTCGGCGGCCGAGCGGCGCGCCGCGCAGAAGGAGATGCAGCGCGTGGAGCGCCGGATGGACCGGATCGGCAAGCGCGAGACCGAGCTGCACGAGCTGATGGCCGCGGCGGCGGAGGACTACACGCGCCTGGCCGAACTCGACGCCGAGGCCAAGGAGCTCGCGGCGGAGAGGGAGCGGCTGGAGGAGGTCTGGCTGGAGCAGGCCGAGACCGTCGACTAGGGCCGCGGGCGCGTGGGCGGGCTGTCCAGGGGGGCCAGCAGGGCCCGCAGCAGGGAGGCGAGCCGCACACGGTCCTCGGCGGGCATCGGGGCCAGGAGGGACTCCTCGTAGCTGATCAGGGAGGCCAGCGCGGCGTCGATGCGCTCGGCACCGCGTCCGGTGAGGCGGACCAGGACGCCGCGCTTGTCGGCCGGGTCGGGGCGCCGCCGCACGAGCCCGGCCGAGGCCAGGCGGTCGACGCGGTTGGTCATGGTGCCGGAGGTGACCAGGGTGGCGCGCAGGAGCCTGCCCGGGCTCAGCTCGTAGGGTGGCCCGGAGCGGCGCAGTTCGGCGAGGACGTCGAACTCCCACGGCTCCAGGGCGTGTTCGGTGAAGACCGTGCGCCGGGCGCGGTCGAGGTGGCGTGCGAGCCGGGAGACCCGGCTGAACACCTCCAGCGGCGTCACGTCCACGTCCGGGCGCTCGGTGCGCCACGCCTCGATCAGCCCATCCACCTCATCGCGCATGGGACACAGCATATCTCTTGACATCAAGATAGCGGGGAGGGTACGGAACCCTCCCCGCCGTTGCCGGTCCTCCGCTAGTGCTTCCTCCGGGTGTTGAGCCCGGGGCGGGGCTCCAGCCTCCCCAGGCCGTTCCAGGCCAGGTTGACCAGGTGCGCCGCCACGACCTCGCGCCCGGGCCTGCGCACCTCCAGCCACCACTGGCCTGTCAGCGCCCACATGCCCACCAGCGCCTGGGCGTACATGGGGGCGAGCACGGGGTCGTAGCCCCGCTCGGCGAACTCGTCCACCATGATGTGCTCGACCCGGCTGGCCATGTCGTTGATCAGGCTGGCGAAGCTGCCCGTGCCGGAGGCCACGTGGGAGTCGCGGGTCAGGACCCGGAACCCCAGGGTGTGCTCCTCCACGTAGAGCAGCAGCGCCATGGCGGCCTGCTCGATCTTGTCGCGGGCGTTGTCCGCGGTCAGGGCGTTGCCCACCATGTCCAGGAGTGTGCGCATCTCCCGGTCCACCACGACGGCGTAGATGCCCTCCTTGCCGCCGAAGTGCTCGTAGACGACGGGCTTGGACACACCGGCCCGCGCGGCGATCTCCTCGACGGAGGTCGCGTCGAACCCCCGTTCGGCGAACAGCTCCCGGCCGATCTCCACAAGCTGTTGCCGACGCTCCTTGCCCGTCATGCGCTTGCGGCGCGCGCGGGTTCCCTGCTGGCTGTCGGCTGCTCCCATGATGGCTTCAGATCCTAGACCGTGACCCGTTTGGCCGCGAGGCGTTCCTTGTTGGGCCAGCGCACCTTGGTGGCCCAGCCCAGCTTCTCGAAGATCCAGATGACCCGGGCGGAGATGTCGATCTGGCCCCTGAGGACACCGTGCCGCGCGCAGGTGGGGTCGGCGTGGTGCAGGTTGTGCCAGGACTCGCCGAAGGACGGGATGGCCAGCCACCACACGTTGCGGGAGCGGTCGCGGACCTCGAAGTTCTCCTCGCCGATGGTGTGGCAGATGGAGTTGATCGACCACGTGACGTGGTGCAGCAGGGCGACGCGCACCAGGCTTGCCCAGAAGAAGGCGGTGACCGCGCCCCACCAGGACATGGTCACCAGTCCGCCGATGGCGGCGGGCGCCAGCAGGGAGAAGAGCACGAGCGGGCCGAAGAGCCTGCTGACGAGGACGATGTCCTTGTCCTTGAGCAGGTCCGGGGCGAAGCGCCGCGGCGAGGTCTTCTTGTCGTCCAGGTACAGCCACGCCATGTGCGCGTAGTACAGGCCCTTGGCCACGGACTTCCAGTCGTCGCCGAACCGCCAGGGGGAGTGCGGGTCGCCCTCGGCGTCGGCGTACTTGTGGTGTCGGCGGTGGTCGGCGACCCACTTGATGACGCTGCCCTCGATGGCCAGGCTGCCCGCGACCGCCAGGGCGATCCGCAGCGGGCGGTTGGCGCGGAACGAGCCGTGTGTGAAGTGGCGGTGGAAGCCGACCGTGATGCCCAGGCCGCTGACGAGGTAGAACGCAGCCGCGATGGTGATGTCGACGAGGCTCAGCCCCCAGCCCCAGAAGAAGGGCACGGACGCAGCCAGCGCGATCAGGGGGATGAACACGAACGCGAAGACCGTGGCGCGCTCGGCCCTGCCGCGCAGTTCCGGTTCGTACTCGGGTACGGCCTCGCGTGCCGGAGCGGCCTTGTCGATCGGTAGATCGGGGGCTGCGGTCATGTTCTGCACCAACCTTGTCAAGGGAGCGTCGTCGCGGTCAGGACGGCGTCCGTGGAGTACCGGCACCCCTGCCGACGGCCCAACCTATTCCTACGTAACCGTAACCTACGTAGCCGTAGGTTTGGCAACCCCCCCGAGGGACGCGCTATGTTGGTGGTGAGCGTCCGGGCGTGCTGTGATCACGCCCGTTGCGTTCCCGGATGATGTAATTGGCAGCATCTGGGGTTTTGGTCCCCATCGTCCAGGTTCGAGTCCTGGTCCGGGAGCAATCCACACCGCCGCCGCACCGGCCCGCGAGGGCCTCAGCGGCTCACGGAGCGCGCCTCGCCGCACACGCCGGGGGCGGCCCCGGCGCCCGGCGGGCGTGCGCACCGCACCCGTGGCACGGTGGCGTCACATCCCCGCGAGGCGGAGGTGACGCGCGTGTATCCTTCCCATGTCGGCCGCTGGATCATCCGACGGCCGCCCGTGCGGCACGCGGGCCGGGCCGCCGAGGGGTGAGCCGACAGATTCGACCGCCAGCCTATTCACGAGGGGTCCCCTTCAGTGAGTGTGAACCGCCCGGCCGCCGTCATCGTCCTCGCCGCCGGTGAGGGCACGCGGATGAAGTCCAAACTTCCCAAGGTCCTCCACGAGATCAGCGGCCGCAGCATGCTCGGGCACGTGCTCGCCGCCGCCCGCGAACTCGACCCGGAGCACTCCGTGGTCGTGGTCGGGCACGCCCGTGCCCAGGTCGGCAGCCACCTGGAAGAGGTCGCGCCGGAGGCCGTCACCGCGGTCCAGGAGGAGCAGAACGGTACCGGGCACGCGGTCCGCATGGCGGTCGAGGACCTCGCCTCCCGGGGCATCGTCCTTACCGGAACAGTGGTCCTCACCTGCGGTGACACGCCGCTTCTGCGCGGCAGCACGCTCTCCGCCCTAGTCGCCGCGCACGAGAAGGAGGGCAACGCCGTCACGGTGCTCTCCGCGCGTGTGCCCGAACCCGGCGGCTACGGCCGGATCGTCCGCGAGGCCGACGGCGAGTTCACCGAGATCGTCGAACACGCGGACGCCACGCCGCAGCAGCACGAGATCGACGAGATCAACTCCGGCATGTACGCCTTCGACGGCGCACTGCTGTCCGAGGTGGTCCGCCGCCTGTCCACGGACAACGCCAAGGGCGAGGAGTACATCACCGACGCCGTGGCACTGCTGCGGGGCGACGGCCACCGGGTCGGCGCCTGGACCGCCGACGACTGGCACGAGGTCCAGGGCGTCAACGACCGGGTCCAGCTCTCCCAGGCGCGCCGCATCCTCAACGACCGCCTGGTCGAGGAGCACATGCGGGCCGGGGCCACGATCGTCGACCCGGCGACCACCTGGGTCGACGCCGAGGTGCGGATCGGCCGCGACGCCGTCGTCGAGCCGAACACGCGCCTGCGCGGTGCCACCGTGATCGCC
Source organism: Nocardiopsis sp. LOL_012 (assembly GCF_048060475.1). NCBI lineage: Bacteria > Bacillati > Actinomycetota > Actinomycetes > Streptosporangiales > Nocardiopsidaceae > Nocardiopsis > Nocardiopsis sp. LOL_012. The sequence goes on from NZ_JBHMIV010000012.1 coordinate 108,542, forward strand.
GAGGACGCCGTGGTCGGCCCGGGTGCCGCCCTGAAGGACACGGTGGTCGGTGAGGGAGCGCACGTGCGCGAGACCACCGCCGACCAGGCCGACATCGGCCCGCGCGCCACCGTCGGCCCCTACGCCTACCTGAGGCCGGGCACCCGCCTGGCCGAGGGTGCCAAGGCCGGCGCCTTCGTCGAGGTCAAGAACTCGACGATCGGCGCGGGCTCCAAGGTCCCGCACCTGACCTACGTCGGGGACGCCGACATCGGTGTGGGCAGCAACATCGGCTGCTCCTCGGTGTTCGTCAACTACGACGGCGTCGAAAAGCACCGGAGCACGATCGGCGACCACGTGCGGATGGGCAGCGACAACACCATCGTCGCGCCGGTGCGGGTCGGCGACGGCGCCTACTCCGGCGCCGGCACCGTGGTCCGGGAGGACGTTCCGCCCGGCGCCCTGGCGGTGTCGGAGGGGAATCGGCAGCGCAACGTCGAGGGATGGACCCGGCGCAAGCGCCGGGGCACCGCCGCCGCCGAGGCGGCCGAGCGGGCCGAGGCGGACAGAACAGACAGTTTCGAGCAGCAGTAACCGTGGGGGAGAAGTACGTGAGCGGCATGAAGGCCACCGGGCAGAAACAGCTGATGCTCTTCTCGGGGCGCACGCACCCCGAGCTGGCGCAGGAGGTCGCGAAGGAACTGGGGATCGAGGTGGTCCCCACCCGGTTCGACACCTTCGCCAACGGTGAGATCTTCGTCCGCTACCTGGAGTCGGTGCGCGGCAGCGACGCCTTCGTCCTCCAGTGCCACTCGTCGCCGATCAACGAGTCGATCATGGAGCAACTGATCATGGTGGACGCGCTCAAGCGCGCGTCCGCCAAGCGGATCACCGTGGTCACGCCCTTCCTCGGGTACGCCCGCCAGGACAAGAAGCACCGGGGCCGCGAGCCCATCTCGGCGCGGCTGATGACCGACCTGTTCCGCACCGCGGGCGCCGACCGCATGATGGCGGTCGACCTGCACACGGACCAGATCCAGGGCTTCTTCGACGGCCCGGTGGACCACCTGTTCGCGCTGCCCATCCTGGCCGACTACGTGTCCGAGCAGGTCAAGCCTGCTTCCGACATCACCGTGGTCTCGCCGGACGCGGGCCGGGTGCGCACGGCCGACCGCTGGGCCGACCGTCTCGGCGCGCCGCTGGCGATCATCCACAAGCGGCGCGACCCGGACGTGGCCAACCAGGTGCGGGTGCACGAGGTCGTCGGCCGGGTCGAGGGCCGTACCTGTGTGCTGGTCGACGACATGATCGACACCGGCGGCACCATCGTGAAGGCCTCCGAGGCCTTGGTCGAGAACGGCGCGGAGAAGGTCGTCGTCGCGGCCACGCACGGCGTGCTGTCCGGCCCGGCGGCGGAGCGGCTCCAGAACTCGCCGATCTCCGAGGTGATCATCACCAACTCCCTGCCGATCCCGGAGGAGCGTTCGTTCGACAAGCTCACCCAGCTCTCGATCGCGCCCCTGATCGCCCGCGCCGTCAACGAGGTCTTCACCGACGGTTCCGTGGCAAGCCTCTTCGACTAGGGGGTGGCCGCCAGCGGGCCGTGTACGGAGTCCTCGGTGAAGCCAGTAGACTTGACCGAGTGTCCCCGTGTCCATACGGCGCTGCTTTCCGCTGCGCCGCAGGTCCCGGGAACGGGGTGCGTGACGAGCGTTCCCGGGCCGGTCGGGTCCGGTGGCGGCTCGCCGGGCACGCCTGGAACCAGGGCGGTCGCGTCCCCCACGAGGGGTGACCCCGCCGCTGTCCCCGCCCAGGGCGGGAATCGTCGTACTACTGGAGTCGTGTTCCCCGTACTGCGGGGTTGAACCCGAGGAGTTTTGTCGTGTCCGAGGTACGTATCGCTGCCGAGCCCCGCACGGAATTCGGCAAGGGCGCTTCTCGTCGCGCCCGCCGCGCGGGTAAGGTGCCGGCCGTCCTCTACGGCCACGGCACCGAGCCCCGCCACCTGAACCTGCCGGGCCACGATCTCATGCTCGCCCTGAAGACCCCCAACGTCCTGATCCGCCTCGACGGCTTGGACAAGGACAACCTCGCCCTGCCCAAGAGCGTCCAGCGCGACGCCCTCAAGGGGTTCCTGGAGCACATCGACCTGCTGGTCGTGGCCAAGGGTGAGACGGTCGAGGTGGACGTCCCCGTGCACCTGACCGGTGAGGTCAAGGCCCCGGGCGTGCTCAACCAGGAGCTCGTCACCGTGGCCGTGGAGACCGAGGCCACCCACATCCCCGAGAGCTTCGAGTTCGACGTCACCGGCCTGGAGGTCGGCACCAACCCGACCGCCGCCGAGCTGAAGCTGCCGGCCGGGACCAAGCTGGTCACCGACCCCGAGACCATCCTCCTCACCGTCTCCGCGCCGCGCGCGGAAGAGGAGGCCTCGGCCGAGGAGGCTCCGGCCGAGGAGGAGTCCGCCGAGTAGGCGTCCGGTCCGCACCGCGAACGCGCGGCTCCCGGCGGGGGCCGCGCGTTCGGCGTACGGATAGGGTCGTGACCCATGGATCTGTGGGGCATGCTGGGGATCAGGAAGAACGAGGACATGGCCGAGACCGAGCGCTGGCTGGTCGTCGGGCTGGGCAACCCCGGCCCCAAGTACGCCGGCAACCGGCACAACGCCGGGTTCATGGTGGTGGACGCGCTGGCCGCGGCCGCAGGTGAGCGGTGGAAGGTCCACAAGGCGAGGGCCGAGGTCGTCCAGACCCGGTTGGAGGGCGTCCCGGTGGTCCTCGCCAAGCCGCGGTCCTTCATGAACGTCTCCGGCGGACCCGTGGCGGCTCTGGCCGCGTTCTACAAGGTGCCGGTCGAGCGCGTCGTCGTCGTCCACGACGAGTTGGACATCGACTTCTCCGCGCTCAAGCTCAAGCGCGGCGGCGGATCCGGCGGGCACAACGGCCTGAAGTCGATCACCGCCTCCCTGTCCGGACCCGGCTACGTCCGGGTGCGCTTCGGTGTGGGCCGCCCGCCCGGCCGGATGGACCCCGCCGCCTACGTGCTCAGGGACTTCTCTTCCGGCGAGCGCTCCGAGCTCGGACTCAACGTGGAGCGCGCCGCCGACGCGGTGCGCACCGTCCTCAAGGACGGCCTGGAGCGGGCCCAGAACATCTTCCACACCGCCGTCTGACGGGACCGCCGTGCTACGGCGGTCGAGAGCGGGTTGCCCCGACAAGCCGGAACGTCGCGCGACTTATCGACTACTTTTGGTTACTGTTCGGATCGTTGGTCCATGGCGGCGTCCGATGGCACACCCCGCTTCCGCCCTTCGGCGCGGGTTTCGCTGTGCCGGGTGTGCTCACTCCAAGTGATTAGACGGAAACAGTGTGCGGTATGGGGGGCGTGTTGGTCGCGACCGGTGGAACGGAGACCGTCCAGGGCCTGGGGGCTGCGGGGGACGTCGGCACCGACGGCCCCGTCACCCGTGCGCGCGAGCGGCCGTGGACGCGGCCCTACCTGGCGGGGCTCGTGGCACTGGACCTGTGCGCCGCGGCCGGTGTCGCCTTCGGCGTGACGCTCGCCCGGTTCGGCGACACCCTCCGTGCGCCGCATACCCTCCCCTACCTGCACCTGTCGCTCCTGCTGCCGGTGGTGTGGGTGGTCTTCGTCTGGCTGGCCGGCGGGTACGAACGGCGCTTCCTGGGGGTGGGGACCGAGGAGTACCGGAGGATCGCCGTCTCCGGGGTCTTCCTGGCCGCCTCCGCCACGATCGGCGCCTACGCCGTCGCCTTCGACCTGTCCCGGGGCTACGCGCTCGTCGTCCCACCGCTCATCGCCGCGGTGAGCCTGGCCCTGCACTACGCGCGCCGCAAGGCGCTGCACCGTCGCCGCCGCTCTGGCCGGTGCATGAGCGGTGTGGTGGTCGTCGGCTACCGGAGCGCGGCACGCGACCTCATCCACCGGTTCCGGGGTGAGGTCTACCACGGTATGAGGGTCGTGGGGGTGTGCCTGCCCGAGACGGAGGCCGCCGAGTGGGACCGGGTGGAGGGCTGCCCCGTCCTGGGGTCGTTCACCGAGGCGGCCGAGGCCGCTGAGCTGGCCGGGGCCGACACCGTGGCCGTGCTGGCCTGTCCCGAGATGGACGGTGTGGAACTGCGTCGGCTCGCATGGCGGCTGGAGAAGAGCGGGACGGACCTCATCGTGGCCTCCGCGCTCATGGAGGTGGCCGGTCCGCGCACCTCCATCCGGCCGGTCGCCGGACTGCCCCTGCTACACGTGGAGCACCCCGAACTCGCCGGGGGCCGCCGGGTGATGAAGGGGTTCTTCGACCGCTGCGCCGCCGCCCTGGCCCTAGCAGTGCTCTCCCCGCTCTTCCTGGTGCTGACCGTGCTCATCCGCTCCGAGGGCGGCCCCGCGTTCTTCACGCAGACGCGCGTAGGCAGGGGTGGCGCCGAGTTCACCCTGTACAAGTTCCGTACCATGGTGATCGGAGCGGACACGCTGAAGGAGACGCTCCGGCCCCGGAACGAGCACGACGGTGTGCTGTTCAAGATGCGCCGCGACCCCAGGGTCACCCCCGTGGGGGCGTGGCTGCGCCGGTACTCGCTCGACGAGCTGCCCCAGCTCGTCAACGTGGTCCGGGGGGAGATGTCGCTCGTCGGTCCCAGGCCGCCGCTGCCCGAGGAGGTCGCCCAGTACGGACACGATGTGCGCCGTCGGCTGGTGGTCAAACCAGGCATGACGGGTCTGTGGCAGGTCAGCGGTCGATCCGACCTCTCCTGGGAGGAATCGGTCCGCCTGGACCTGAGGTACGTGGAAAACTGGTCGCTGACGTTGGATATCCAGATCCTGTGGAAGACGTGGTCAGCGGTGATCCGTGGTGCGGGGGCCTACTGAGGTGAACAACATCCGAAACGATCATGAGGTGGCACGGGACCTGGCGACCGAGGCTGGACAGCTCCTGCTGAGGCTGCGGGCCCGGCACGGGTTCTCCGAGCCCGAGGTCCTGCGCACCCTGGGCGACAGGACCTCCCACGAGTTCCTCTTCTCCGCGCTGGGGCGTCTGCGGCCCAGCGACGCGGTGCTCTCCGAGGAGGGCGCCGACGACCCGTCGCGGCTCAGCGCGCGGCGCGTGTGGATCATCGACCCCCTGGACGGGACCCGGGAGTTCGCCGAGGCGGGCCGTACGGACTGGGCCGTGCACGTGGCGCTGTGGGAGAACGGCGACCTGGTGGCGGGCGCGGTCGCCCTGCCCGCGCAGGGCAGCACGGTCTCCACGGTGGATCCGCCGTGGCTGCCGCAGGAGCGCCCCGAGGGTCAGCGGCTGCGGATCACGGCCAGCCGGTCGCGTCCGCCCGCGTTCGTCCAGCGCATCGCCAACCAGCTCGGTGCCGAGGTGGTCCCCATGGGGTCGGCCGGGGCCAAGATCTGCGCGGTGATGCTCGGCATAGCCGACATCTACGTGCACGCGGGCGGCCAGTACGAGTGGGACAGCGCGGCGCCGGTGGCGGTCGCGCGCGCCGCAGGCCTGCACACATCCCGGATCGACGGGTCACCGCTGCGCTACAACGTGTCCGACCCGCTACTGCCCGATGTCCTTGTATGTCGATCGGAATTGTCGGGTATGTTGTTGGCAAGCATCCGCGACGGTGCGGACCTGGACAGCGCGGGGCCGTACGCGGGGGGCTGAACCACAGCGTACCTCCGCCGTCGGCCGTGTCGGTATCACGAAGGCGGATTCATGGGTCAGTCCAGTCAGCAGGCGCCCGGGCGCTACCAACTCTCCCAACTCGACGTCCTTGAGGCCGAGGCGATCTTCATCATGCGCGAGGTCGCCGCAGAGTTCGAGCGCCCGGTGCTGCTCTTCTCCGGCGGCAAGGACTCCATCGTCATGCTCCGGCTCGCGGAGAAGGCCTTCTGGCCCGGTGCCATCCCCTTCCCGGTCATGCACGTGGACACCGGCCACAACTTCGACGAGGTGATCGAGTTCCGCGACCGCCGGGTCGTCGAGGCCGGGGTCCGGCTCGTCGTCGCGTCGGTGCAGGAGCAGATCGACGCGGGCAAGGTCTCCGAGCCCACCGGGCGCTGGGCCAGCCGCAACCGCCTCCAGACCGCCGCCCTGCTTGAGGCCATCGAGGAGAACCGCTTCGACGCGGCCTTCGGCGGCGCCCGCCGCGACGAGGAGAAGGCCCGCGCCAAGGAGCGGATCTTCTCCTTCCGCGACGAGTTCGGGCAGTGGGACCCCAAGAACCAGCGCCCCGAGCTGTGGAGCGTGTTCAACACCCGCATCGACCGCGGCGAGCACATCCGCGTGTTCCCGATCTCCAACTGGACCGAGTTGGACGTGTGGGCCTACATCAAGCGCGAGGGCCTGGAGCTGCCCTCCATCTACTTCGCCCACGAGCGCAGCGTCTTCGAGCGCGACGGCGTCCTGCTGGCCGACTCTCCCGTCATCCAGCGCGACGAGACCGAGACGGTCTTCACCGAGACCGTGCGCTACCGTACCGTTGGTGACCTGACCTGCACCGGAGCGGTCAAGTCCACGGCGGTGGAGCTGGACGACATCATCGCCGAGATCGCCGCGACCCGGATCACCGAGCGCGGACAGACCCGGGCTGACGACCGCGCCAGCGAGGCCGCGATGGAGGACCGCAAGCGCGAGGGCTACTTCTAGGCCGTGTTCCTTTGAGCCTCCGCCGCGCTTCGGCCCGCCCGTCTCCCGCCACCGCCCTCAACGGACGCCCGGCGGCGCGGCACCGCGTTCAAAGACCGGGCCGGGGCGCCCCGCCCTCCACCGGCTCCACCCCTTCGATCCTGGACCAGGAAGTATGAACAACGACATCCTGCGGTTCGCCACAGCGGGCTCCGTCGACGACGGCAAGAGCACCCTGATCGGCCGACTGCTGTACGACTCCAAGTCGATCTTCGAGGACCAGCTCGACGCGGTGGAGCGCACCAGCGCCGACCGCGGCGAGGAGCAGACCAACCTCGCCCTGCTCACCGACGGCCTGCGCGCGGAGCGCGAACAGGGCATCACGATCGACGTGGCCTACCGGTACTTCGCCACGCCCAAGCGCACCTTCATCATCGCCGACACCCCGGGCCACATCCAGTACACCCGGAACATGGTCACCGGGGCGTCCACGTCGGACCTGGCGATCATCCTCGTGGACGCCCGCAAGGGCCTCCAGGAGCAGAGCCGCCGCCACGCCTTCCTCACCGCGCTGCTCCAGGTGCCGCACCTGGTGCTGGCGGTCAACAAGATGGACCTGGTGGACTACTCCCAGGAGCGCTTCGAGGAGATCAAGGCGGAGTTCACCAACTTCGCGAGCAGGCTGGACGTGGACGACCTCACGTTCGTGCCGCTCTCGGCCCTGCACGGCGACAACGTGGTGGACCGATCGGAGAACATGCCCTGGTACGAGGGGCCCTCCCTGCTGCACCACCTGGAGAACGTGCACATCGCCTCGGACCGCAACCTGGTCGACGCGCGCTTCCCCGTGCAGTACGTCATCCGCCCGCACAAGTCCGACGACCCCGACCTGCACGACTACCGCGGCTACGCGGGCCGTCTGGCCGGGGGTGTCCTCAAGCCGGGCGACGAGGTGACCCACCTGCCCTCCGGGCTCGGCAGCCGTGTGGCCAAGATCATGACCGCCGACGGCGAGGTGGCGGAGGCCTACTCCCCGATGTCGGTCACCCTCCTGCTGGAGGACGAGATCGACATCTCCCGCGGCGACATGATCTGCCGTCCGAACAACGCGCCCAAGGCGTCCCAGGACATCGAGGCGATGGTGTGCTGGATGACGGACACGCGCAAGCTCACGCCGCGCGCCAAGCTCATCGTCAAGCACACGACCCGCACGGCGAAGGTGATGGTCAAGGACCTGCGCTACCGCCTGGACGTCAACACGCTGCACCGCGACGAGCAGGCCGACCACCTGGAGCTGAACGAGATCGGCCGGGTCCGGCTGCGCTCCACCCAGCCCCTGTTCGTGGACGAGTACGCCAAGAACCGCGAGACGGGCGGCTTCATCCTCATCGACGAGGCCACCAACACCACGGTGGGCGCGGGGATGGTCGTCCAGGCCGACTAGAGGTCGCCCTTGGTGTCCGTTCGGTCTCCCAGGGTCATATCCTGGGGGGGTGGATGGCTATCGTCTGGTGTTCGTCGGAGGGATGGGGCGTTCCGGGTCGACCCTGATCGAGCGGCTCCTGGGGGAACTGCCCGGGTTCTGCCCGGTGGGTGAGGCCGTGCACCTGTGGCGGCGCGGCCTCGTGGAGAACGAGCGGTGCGGCTGCGGCGCCCCCTTCCACGACTGCGGTTTCTGGACCGAGGTCGGCAAGGAGGCCTTCGGCGGCTGGGAGCGCCTCGACGCCCCGGACCTGCTCCGGCTCAAGGCGGCGGTCGACCGGACCCGCCACCTGCCCGCGCTGCTGCGCGGCACGGCCCCCGGCCCCCTGGCCTCGCGGTGCGGGCGCTACACCGAGTTCTACCACCGCCTGTACGCCGCGGTGGCGTGGGTCGGCGGCGCGCACGTGATCGTGGACGCCAGCAAGCACGCCTCGCTCGCCGCGTGCCTGTTCCGGCGCTACGGCACCCGGATGCGGCTGCTCCACGTGGTCAGGGACCCCAGGGCGGTCGCCCACTCCTGGAGCAAGCGCATCGCGCGCCCCGACGCCTCCCCGGCCAGCAGCGAGCCGGAGATGGCGCGCTACGGAACCGGGCGGGCGGCGGTGCAGTGGATGGTCCAGAACACCGCCTTCGAGGCGCTGGAGCGCCGCGGCCTGCCCACGCTGCGGGTGCGCTACGAGGACTTCGTGGCCGACCCGGCGGCCGAGTTCGCCCGGATCGCCGCGTTCGCCGGCCACGGGGACTCCCCTCCCGACCTGGAGAGCGGCCTCGGCGCGGCGGCGACGCACGCGGTGTCGGGCAACCCGATGCGCTTCGCCGGCGGCCCGCTGGGGGTGCGCCCGGACCACGGGTGGCGCACCTCCCTGGCGCCGTGGCGCAGGCGCCTGGTCACGGCGCTGACCGCGCCCGTGCGCGGGCGGTACGACTACTGAACACGGACTCCCGATCCCGCATGTGTCCACATTGTGACAATGGGTAGTTATTTCATTACTCCAGGATGGCATATGCGAAGTGGGGGAGTGCGACGTGCTCAGGAGACCGGGACGCGGACTGGCGGCGACGGGGGCGGCACTGGCCACCCTGGTCCTGGCGGGAGGGGTGTCCGCGTCGGGTGACGGACGCGGCGAGGACCACCTGCCCGCTTCGGACCGGTGGGTGCCGCTGCTCGGGCTCGCCCTGCCGCAGTGGTACGGGTGCACGGTCTCGGAGATCCTCGAACCCTCGTGCGGCGTGTGGTGGGGCGCCAGCCCCTACGAGGACGACGTGGAGCCGCTGGAGGAACTCGTCGACCGGGAAATGGACCTCGTCTACACCTGGCGCGGGGTCGACCAGGGGCACATACCCGGCAAGCGGGAGAAGCGGCTGGTCGCCCAGGGGCGCATCGTGCACACCAACATCGAGGCGCGCCGCTTCAACGAACGCGGCCACCCCGCCGTCGACTACGAGGACATCATCGACGGCGAGTACGACGCCTCGCTGCGCTCACAGGCCCGGGGGATCGCCGAACTGGAGGTCCCCTACTTCGTCACCTTCGACCACGAGGCCGACGCGGGCAGGCGCTACAAGGTGCGCGGCACCCCGGAGGAGTTCGTGGCCGCCTGGCGGCACGTGGTCGACCTGTACCGCGAGGAGGGCGCCGACAACGCCGTCTGGGTGTGGAACGTGACCGGGTGGCCGGGCAACCTGGACCGGCTCCCCGGGCTGTGGCCCGGCAACGGCTACGTCGACTGGATCAGTTGGGAGGGCTACAACATGACCGGCTGTGAGAGCCACCCGGACTGGACGCACGTGGTCTCCTTCGAGGAGGCCATCGCGCCCGCCTACGAGTGGATCCAGAGCGAGGGCCCCGAGCACGGCATCGACCCGGACAAGCCGGTGATGATCGGTGAGATGGGCACCACCGACATCGGCCCCGCCCAGACCCTGCTCTGGTACGCCGACATCCCCGGCGTCCTCAAGCGCTACGAGCGGATCCGCGCCGTCAAGCTCTGGGACAACCGGACCACGCACGAGTGCGACTTCCGGATCGGGGCCAACGAGTTCGCCCGGCTGGGCTACCGGGTGGCCGGGCTGGACCCCTACGTCCACATGCCCGGCCGGGTCCACCGCCTGTCGGAACTCACCGGCGACTGACCGGGGCCGGGCCGGTCAGAGGCCCTTGCCCCGTAGGTGCAGCGCGCGCAGCACCCACCCGGAGGGCAGCCCGAGCACGACGAGCAGCGCCAGATAGGCGCGCCCCTCGACGGCCCTGTGCCGCAGGGTGGTGCGCACCCAGCGCAGGGCGGTGCCGCGCCGTCCCGCCGCCGCCTCGGCGAAGGCGATCTGGCCCGCCACCCGCGCGTAGCCCCGGCGGACGAGGGAGAACTCGGGGTAACGGGCCAGGAGCCAGCGCAGGGCGCTGGAGATGGTCTTCCAGCGGCCCGCGAAGTGCGACCTGCGGTGCCACAGGACGCGCACCCCCGGTTCGGGCACGTTCCTGATCGGCCCTCGGCGCGCCATCCGCAACAGCAGTTCGTAGTCCTCCGCGTAGCTGCCCGGGATCTCCTCGCTCACGGTGCCGCATCCGTCGACCATGGCCCGCCGCCTGATCAGGAACGTCGACGGGTGCAGTTCGGTCAGCCGCGACCCCAGCAGGTCGCCGAAGGTGACGCTGGTGCGGTCCAGTACCCGCTCGGACTCGGTCCTGTCGTAGACCACCCGGATACCGCAGCACACCATCTCGGTGTCCGGTTCGGCGACCATGACGCGGACCTGGGCCCGCAGCTTGTCCGGCAGCCACGTGTCGTCGTCGTCGCAGAAGGCCACCAGGTCGGTGTCCGCGGCCAGGACCCCGGTGTTGCGTGCCCCGGCCAGGCCCGGGGTGAGGGTGTTGGTCACCACGCGCACCGGGCGGTCGCCGCCGCTGCGGGCGAGCGAGGGGTCCGGCTGGTCGTTGTCGAAGACCACGATCGTGGTGATACGGCCCGGGTAGTCCTGCCCGTCGATCGAGCGCAGGGTGCGCCGCAGCAGTTCGGGCCGGTCCCGGGTCGGGACCACCACGGTCACGTCGGGCCAGGGGCCCTCGGCGGAGGCGGCGGGCGCCGGTGCGGGGGCCGCAGGGGCGTCGGTGAGCAGGTCGATGAGCTTCCCGGCCCGCCGCGCGGCGCGGTCGGGGCCAGGCCCGTCCCCGGGGCGGACCAGGAAGTCCTCCGGGGAGGCGAGCGCCTTGTCGATCAGCGCCTCCAACTGCTGGGGGGTGGAGCACGCCCGGACGCGCCCGGACCGCTCCAGGCGCTCCACGAACAGGAGCTGGTGGTCGTCGACGTGCTCGCCCAGTTCGGGGTCGCGGGCCACGACGATGGGCAGGCGTCCGTTGTCGCGCGCCTGCACGATGCTCCCCGGCCCCCCGTGGGTGACCACCGCCCGCGCCCGGCGCATGTGTCCGCCGAGTTCACCCGGCGGCAGGAACGGGGTCCCCTGCGCCCGCTCGGGGGGCGCGCTGTGTCCGTGCTGCACCAGGACGCGCAGATCGGGGTTGCGGCGGGCGTAGTCGTCGGCCCACCGGACCAGGCGGTCGAACGTGTGGTGGTCGGTGCCGACGCTGACCACCACGTCGGGGTGGTCCCGGTCGTGGGAGGGCGGTGTCGTGCGGGTGGTCTCTTCGGTCAAAGCAGCGGTCCTACCGTGATGGCGCCGGGCATGAACGATCGCTGCTCCTCCCACTGGGCGAGGAACAGGCGGGTGAACGGGCGGCACAGCCGGGCGGTGAGGGTCGGGGTGTCGATGCGGTCGTAGACCTCGATGTAGACGGTCGGCACTCGCAGCAGCCAGGCCAGGGCGAAGAACGGCAGGGCGACCCCGGCCCCGGTCGACACGACCGCCGCCGGGCGCCGTTCGCGCAGGACCCGCGCGGCCAGGAGCGTGTTGCGCACGAGGTTGCCCACGTGGCGGGTGGTGGGGTGGTGGGCCCAGCGCACGTCCTCACCGCGCAGGGAGGCAGCCGCGTCGGGGGCGCGGAACGTCACCCACAGGCGTTCCCTCCCCGCCCACCAGGGCCGCAGGGACAGCAACTGGGTGAGATGGCCGCCGTTGGACGACACCAGGAGGATCGGTCGATCGGACATGCCGTCATCATGTCATAACACACAGTCACATTGCGGGGATGTGCGCGCGAGGACGGGGAGAGAGGTGGCCGCGCAGCCGCCACACCGTCAGCGCGTGGCCCAGCGCACCGGCCGCCACGGCCGCCGCCAGCACGGCGACCCCCTCACCCAGGGCCGCCCGTGCGAGCAGGGGGAGGGAGGCGAACCAGCAGAGCGCACTGCCCGTGGCGATCATCACCGGGCCGTTGAACGGGTGCAGCCTCACCTGGCGCCGCAACTGCCACAGCGGCAGCAGCTTGCGCACCGCCTGGGCCGACACCAGCGCCACCGCGGCCCCGGTCGCGCCCAGCGCGGGGATCAGGGCCGCGCACCCCACGAGGTTCACCACCAGGGACAGGCCGTTGTTGAACAGGTTGAGCCCGGTCCGCCCGCTCATCGCCAGCACCAGGTCGCCCATGCCCAGCGCGGACGCGGTGAGCTGGCCGGCGCACACCACGGCCAGCGCCGTGGCGCCCGTGGCGTAGTCCGGGCCGAACAGGGCCATGATCAGGGGCGCGCACCCCAGACCGGTGAGGTACAGGGGCCACGTCACGCACACCAGCCACGACGTCCCCGCCTGGTACAGGGTGCGCACACCCGCGTGGTCCTCCTCCGCCGACAGCTCCGCGAACCGGGGCTGGGCCGCCGACAGCACCGCCTGCGTGGCGAACTGCCCGCCGACCATGATCCGGGTCGAGGCCGTGAACACCGCCGCCTCCGCGAGCCCGCCCAGGAACGCCGCCAGCACCACACCGCCGCGCTGCACACCCATCTGCGCGATCCCGGCCACCGCGCGCGGCAACGCGAACCCCCAGAACGTCCGCGGCGCGACCCCCTCCACCGTGTCCCCAGCACCGAGGGACGGCCCCCGGGCGGCGCCCCGCGAGAGGATCCGGCCCAGCCAGAACCAGGCCAGCACGGCCGCGGGCAGGTACGGTCCCGCCCACGCGAGGGTCAGCAGCCCCGCCGACCCCGACAGCCCTACCGCCACCACCAGCCCCAACTGGGCCAGCGGTCGTCCCACCTTGTCCACCAGCACCGTCGCGGCCATGACATGGTGGGCGCGCGTGGCCGCCAGAGCCGTGTCGAGCATGACCGCGCAGGGTAGGAACACGGCCAGGATCCGCAGGTAGACGGCGGCGTCCGCCACGGCCAGGGCGCGGGCCGTCGGTTCGGCGAAGACCATCAGCGCCCCGCCCGCGGCCACCGACACCGCGGTGGCCGGCCCAGCCGCGAGCCGCAGGAGCGCGGCCGTCCCCCCGGCCGTGCCGTGGACGCGCAGCCGGGCGATGAAGTACACCAGGCCGTCCGGGGCGCCCGCCCCCGCCACCACCGCCGCGATCAGGAACACCGAGGTCGCGGAGAACAGCAGACCCGCCGCCTCCTGGGAGAAGGCCCGGGTGACGGTGACGGTCAGCGCCAGCCCCAGCACCGCGCTGACGGCGGCCCCCGCCATGTTGAGGACCCCGCCCCGTAGGACGCGGCCCAGCCCGGAATCGTCGGTGGAGGAGGTCACGCTCGCCACGAGGGGGTGCGCCCCCACCAGCGGGCGAGCGCGGCGTCGCTCTCGGCGAAGCGGTCGGTCAGCTCGGCGCGCAGCGACGCGGGCATCGACGACCGCCCGCGCGCGTTGTGGCGGCCGGGGACCAGTCCCGGGCCGGGGGGCAGGCCGAGGAAGCGCTCGATCGCCGACAGCTCCCGCGCCGTGCCGTCGAACAGCTCCGCGTGGTCCACGACGTGCACCCGCTCCCGGCCCAGGTACCGCTCCAGGCGCGCGAGCTGGTCGGCGTACCGGCCGCGTGCCAGGTAGGCGTGGTGCTGATGGGAGTGGGACCGGTATCCCGGGTCCTCCAACAGCCGCGCCTCCTCACCCTCCAGCCGCCGCTCCTCCAGCTCGACCGCCCGGACGAAGGGCTCGGTCTCGAACCCACGGGCGCTCTCGTGGGCGTGTGCCGAGTAGGCGCGCTCCACGGGGTCGCGCAGGATCACCACGACCCTGGCCCCGGGCAGGTCGCGGGCGATCCGCCGCGCGGCCAGCGGGTGGAACAGGTAGTAGGGGCTGGACTCCATCACACGCACCCGGGGGCGCCCCTCCCGCTCCCGCACGGAGGACAGCAGCGGGAAGTGCGCCCGGTACCACGCGAGCCCCCGGGCGTAGTCCGTGTCGAAGTAGTGCACCCCCTTGCGCAGGGTCGGCCCCGTGACGGCCGGGTGTTGGGACAGGCACTTGAACAGGGACGTGGTCCCCGCGCGCTGGGCACCGCAGATGAGCAGGTCCGGCAGGGCGCGGGCGGAACTGGTCACCGCCCCCACCCCGTCGGCCAGGGGCAGCAGGGCCCGCCGGACCGGGGCGGCCAGGCGGTGCAGGGCGGGGCGGGTGTCCTGTGGCATCACGGGGTCCTTCCATGACGGGTGGGTCGTGTACGGGGCGGCGGCCGTCAGCCGGTGCGGGCGGCCTCGTGCGAGGCCCTCTCCCGGAGTACCTCCAGAGCGGGCAGCAGCCAGTCGTCCACGGCCGCCATGGAGGCCCCGCACTCGTCCTGGCGGTCGTGCAGGTACCGGGTGGCCAGGTCGATCAGGTACAGGGCCATCACCGTCGACACCGCGTGCGCGCCCAGCCCCGTTCCGGACATCAGGGGGTCGAGCAGCAGCCGGGGGCCGCTGTCCAGCCACCGGTGCACGCCCGGGTGCACCCCCGCCTGGACGCACTCGTTGAGGTCGTAGTGCAGCGCGTCGAAGCCCACGGGAGCGTCCATGGTCAGCCGCTCCCAGTCCCAGACGAAGGCCCGCCGTGCGGTACTGGCGATGTTCCACCTGGTCAGATCGCCGTGCCAGGCCCCGAACGGCAGGCGCACGTCCGGCAGCCCGGCCAGGGCCTCCCGCAGCGGCGCGGCCTCCGGACGCGCCCCCAGGCGCAGGACCCGCTCGGCCAGGGCGCACCGGTAGGGGCTCTCCGCCAAGTGCAGTGTGCGGCTCCCCGCCAGGTCGGCGATCTGGGTGACACAGCGCAGCAGTTGGTGGCGGGTGGGGCGGTCGGTCTGGTAGCCCACCGGCAGCGCCTCCTGCACCAGCAGGGGGTAGCCGTTCCACTCGCCCTCGTGGAGCAGGCGCGGGACCGTCACGTCCGGGAGGTGTGCGTCGGCCAGACGGCGCAGCGCCCCGGTCTCGTCACGCACCAGGCGCGACGTCAGGCCGTTCACGGCGACCTTGGCGTAGCCCACGGTGCGGCCCCCGGGGGTGAGCAGCAGGAGCACCGGTTTGCGGTTGGCGCGCGGGGGACCGAGGTGGATCGCGACCGCCAGTTCCCGGTCGAGCGCCGACGCGAGCGCGTGCTCGATCCCGGGCCCCGCCCCCACGTACAGCCGGTCGCGCAGCACCAGGGGGGCCAGGCCGGTGGTGAACGCCGCGGCCAGGAGCGCCGCACGCAGTCGGCCCGCCGCCGAGTGCCTCCGGGAGAAGGACGCGATGCCCCGGGTGGCGGCCGAGCGGTCGTAGGCGGGCAGGATGACCCGCGGATCGCGCGCGCTGGGCACGGGCAGGTACTGCTGCCCCCGGTCCCGGCGGGCGCGCCGTCCCACCTCCCCGTCCCCGGGCCCGAGCAGGCCGCCGCACGGCCACAGCACCGCGGCGAGATCGGTCAGGTAGGTCGTCTCACGGTTCACCGGGGACCCCCAGGCAGGCACACCCCTCCCCGAAGGGCCGGAGCCGGCCGTTCGAGGCGCCAGAGCAGGGCGAGGGCGATCATGGTGACCGCCATCGGGGACATCAGCGCCACGTAGAAGAACATGTACCAGAACAGCAGCAGCACGGTCAGGAGCGCGCCCTGGCCCACCGGCGAGGCCTGCGCCCGGTGGCGCCACACCGTCCAGGCGGGAAAGGCCAGGAACAGGAGGGTGCCCGCCCAGCCGTGGGCGACCACGGTCATCCACAGTTGGCCCGCGTTGCCGATGACGTGCTGTCCGCATCCCGGGCACTCGGCGGTGGGGCCGATCGCGATCGAGTCCGAACTGCCCAGCGCCTGCCGCGTGGTGCCCCAGCCCAGGACGGGGGAGTGGGCGGCGGCGTCGACGGCCGCGTAGTTGGTCGCGGCGCGGCCGTCGTCGCTGTGCGGGTTCTCGGCGCGTGCGCGCACCGTCTCCCCCAGGGGCGACACCGCCAGCGCCAGCGCTCCCACCACGACGGCCGCCGCGCACGCCGCCATCAGGGCCGCGCGCCCCCGGCGCAGTGCCTGGACGAGCGCGTAGACCAGCGACAGCGCCAGCCCCGCCCACACGGCGCGGTTGAGGGAGTGGACGACGGGCAGCACCGCCAGCGCGCCCGCCGCCAGCGCCCCCCAACGCGCCGCCCGGCCCCCCTGGAGGACCCAGCCCACCACCAGCCACACCAGCAGGAGGGAGACCATGTACCCCCAGGTGTTGGTGTACTCCCACGGTGCCTTGGGCCGGGCGCTCTCGTAGCCGAAGACGTCCATGACCTGCGCCGAGGCCGGGTGTACCAGGGCCTGGACGAAGGGGTCCGAGGCCAGCGCGCCCGGCAGGAGGTGCTCCAGCGGTGCCGTGAACTCCAGCCTCGGGGCGAACACGCCCAGGTAGCCGCCCGCGATGGTGGCCAGGCACAGGACGGACAGGCACCACACGACCGTGCGCGTGGGCAGTTCGCGCTCCGAAAGGTTCCCGACGTAGAGCATGAGGACGGTCAGCACCAGGTAGTTCACGACGCGCAGCACCGCCCCGGCGTAGCCGCCGCTGTCGGGGACGGTCCCCGGGGCCTCCAGCGGGACCAGGGCCAGCCCCAGCACGGTCCAGACGAGGAAGAGCCCCCACATCCAGAACCCCGGCGGCAGGCGCAGGCCCACCTGCCGGTGGCGGCGCAGCAGTTCAGCCGCCATCGGCACGGCGAACAGCCAGTACGCGAACTGCCCCAGGCCCAGTGCCCACCACAGCGGGTACCCGGCCAGCAGCCAGACCAGCGGCCGCCCGGAAGCGACCGCCGACACACCGGGGAGCACCGAACCGGCACGGGCGCCGCGCAAGGGCGCGGAAGCGTCCGCCATCAGTTCCCGGCCCTGGCGGAGCCGACGGAGGCGGCCGGGGCGGCCCCGGCCGCGATCCCGCCGGCCGAGGCGCCGTCGGACCCCTTGACCTGGGTGGGCCGGGTCTGGGAGCGGGGCTGGCGGGGCAGGACGGCCACCCCGGCCACGGGCGCCCCGAACCGCGCGGCCGTGTTCAGCAGCGACCTCAGGTCCGCCCGGCGGGTGCGGCCCGCCTCGACGACCGGAAGGAGCAGGTCCACCGATGCGGCCAGAGCGTGGACGTCGGCGCGCTCGGCGGCCGAGGGCACGGCGATCACCGTGTACTCGGCCCGCTCCCGCAGCAGGCTGACCAGCCCCGGCATCGCCGTGCCCTGTACGTCGGCGGCGCTGCCGGGGCGGCCGTAGCGCAGGACGCGCAGGTGCGCGGCCGCGGCGGACCGCGTCTCCAGTTCGGCGGGGTCGGTTCCGCCCGTCAGGACCTCGGCCAGCCCCGGGCCCTCGGACAGCCCCAGCAGCGCGGCGGCTCCGGGATCGGGGTCGGCGCACACGAGCAGGGTGTCGGAGCCGGTGCGAACCAGGGCCGCGGCTAGGTCGGCCGCCGCGGCGGTCCCGGCGCGTCCGGGTGCGGTGGCGGCCACGAGCAGGACACCGCCGCGCCTGCGGGTCCCGGAGGCGTCCCGGGCGCGCAGGCGGGCGCGCACGGCGTGCGCGGACCCGTTGACGTGCTGGCCGTCCCTGCCGCCGTCGTCCGGCAGCAGGGGGGAGCCTCCGGCGGTGGCGGACAGGTCCATCAGCACCGGGACGCCGCCGATCCGCCCGGTGTCCTCGGCGCCGCGCAGGACCGGGTCCAGGCGGTCGCGGGCCGCGGCGAGGAGCAGTCCGGCGAGCAGTCCGAGCGCCGCACCCGCGGGCAGCCACAGGGCCGGCAGGGGTGCGGCGGCGCCCTCGGGGAGGGCGGCCGGGGTGATGACCCGGCCGGGTTGGAGCGTCTCCCGGAGGGTGCCGAGCGGGCTGATGTCGCCGCCGAGGTCGGTGATCTCCGCGCGCAGGGCGCCCGCCCGGGTGGAGTCGCCCTTCAGACCGGACAGCTCCTCGTAGCGCAGTTCCTGCTCCCCGCGCAGGGCCTCCAGACGGTCGGAGAGGAGCTCCTGGACGTGGGCCTCGCGCTGCGCGAGGTAGGCCTCGGCGTAGGCGTCGGCGCCGCGGCGGGCGGCCTCCGGGCTCCCGGCCGCGTAGGTGACCTCCAGCACGTTGCTGTTGGCGGGGACCGTCAGGGACACGCGCTCGCGCAGCTCGGAGGTGGAGGGCGGTGCTCCGCCGGCCCCGCCGAGCCGTTCGGCGACGGCGGCGGAGACCTCGTCGGAGAGGAGCACCTGCGCCTCGGTGTCCAGGTTGATGTCCCCCGTGAGCCGTCCGGCCTGTTCACCGGTGAGCTCGGGCAGCTCCGTGGGGCGGACCTGGACGGCGGCGGTGGACTCGTAGGTGCGGGGCAGCGCCAGAACGCCGGCCGTGGCGAGGAGTGTTCCGCCGAGGACCCCGGCGGCCACCGTGCGCCAGCGGCGTCGCAGCAGGGCCGTGTACTCCCTCAGTTCCGGTCCGGGCGGGACGGCGGCCTCAGTGTCCATCTGAGCCTTTCCACGCGAGCAGTGGTGTCAGCACTTTTGGTCAATGGTTGCGCACTGAGTGTAGTTCCTTTGCGGATCGGTGCGGTGAGGGAAACGGCCGTTTCGGCCAGGAGGAGTAGGAGAGGGCGGCCGGGGCCTCCAGCCGCCCCCGCGCGTGGGCAGGGCGGGGATCAGGCGACGAGCGAGGGCAGCGCCGGGGGCAGGCCGGTGCCGGACTCCCATGCCTCGTCGCACGCCTTCTGGGTGCTCACGGTGTGCGCGCGCACGGAGCAGTCCCGGTAGGCGGTGATCTCCTCGTCGTACACCACGAACATGGCGCCCGCGGCGGCCGTGATGAGGATGCCCGCCACGCCGACCACCACGCTCGCCACCGCGACGGGCGCGTAGGTGCTGTTCTCCCGGGCGGCGCGGCGCGCCCGGAAGCCCTGCACGACCCCGAACACGGACAGCACCACGCCGTAGGGCAGAAAGAGCAGGGCGGCCGCTCCCAGGAACAGGCCCCACAGGCCGCCCCGCTCGAACTTGGGCGGCTGCTCGTCGGCTCTGGGCTCCTTGTCGGTCACGTTCACTCCTTCGGTACGCCCCTGAGGGCGCCGTGCCCCCGCACCCGGGGCGCGGGGCATGCGTCGGTGTCGGCGGGTCCGGGGGCGGAGCGGGCCCGCGTCGGCCGGACCGCGGGCGGCCTACGACCGGTCCCCGTGGGTCTGACGCTACCTGGCCGGATAGGGTGAGGGATCGGGCGGGCCGAGTCGATCCGTCCGGCACCCGTCGGCCCCGCACACGGACCGTGCCCCGCCCGGGTCGCGGAGGTCACCCTCCGCGACGCGGCGGTCGCGCTCCACCGAGAGCCCTTCACGGGTGCCGCCCAAACCCCGCCCGGATGCCGCGCCGTCCCCGGCGCCCCGGGCACGGGAGCCCTGCTCCCGCACGGTTCTCTACACGCTGGGAGACACACATTGTCCGCGCGAGTGGTCGTCCTCATATCGGGCACGGGCAGCAACATGTCGGCCCTGGTCGAAGCGGCCCAGGATCCCGCCTACGGCGCCGAGGTGGTGGCCGTGGGATCGGACCGCCGGGGCACACGGGGCATCGAACGGGCCGAGGCGGCCGGCGTGCCCGTGTTCGTCGTCCCCTTCCGGGACTACGCCGACCGCTCCGAGTGGAACCGGGCCGTGGCCGAGGCGATCAGCGCCCACGAGCCGGACCTGGTGGTCTCCGCCGGGTTCATGCGCATCCTCGGCCCCGCCGTCCTCCAGCGCCACACCGCGGTCAACATCCACCCCGCCCTGCTCCCCTCGTTCCCGGGCGCGCACGCCGTGCGTGACGCGCTCGCCCACGGTGTCCGTATCACCGGCACCACCATCCACTTCCTCGACGAGGGCGTCGACTCCGGTCCGATCATCGACCAGGTCGCGGTGCCCGTCGAGGACGGCGACGACGAGTCCAGCCTCCACGAGCGGATCAAGGCCGTGGAACGGCGGATGCTCGTCGACACGGTCGGCAGGCTCGCCCGGCAGGGCTGGACGGTCGACGGCAGGCACGTGCGGTTCGGCCGCACCGAGCACAGCGTCACGGACGCGAGCGACACGAAGGAGAACCGGTGACCCAGCAGGCCATCAGGCGTGCGTTGATCAGCGTGTACGACAAGACCGGTCTGGAGGAGCTGGGCAAGGGCCTGGCACAGGCCGGTGTGGAGATCGTCTCCACCGGCTCGACGGCCGCACGGCTGCGGGACGCCGGCGTCCCCGTCATCCCCGTCGATGACGTCACCGGCTTCCCGGAGATCATGGAGGGCCGGGTCAAGACCCTGCACCCCCACGTGCACGCCGGACTCCTCGCCGACCAGACCAACCCCGACCACGTCGCCACGATCGAGGGCCTGGGCATCGCCCCCTTCGACCTGGTGGTGGTCAACCTCTACCCCTTCCGGGACACCGTCGCCTCCGGGGCCTCCGCCGCCGACTGCGTCGAGAAGATCGACATCGGCGGACCGGCCATGGTCCGCGCCTCGGCCAAGAACCACGCCAGCGTCGCCGTGGTCGTCGACCCGAACGCCTACGGCACCGTCCTCGACGCGGTGCGCGGCGGCGGGTTCACCCTGGAGCAGCGCAAGCACCTGGCGGGACTGGCCTTCCGGCACACCGCCGTCTACGACGCCGCGGTCGCCTCCTGGTTCGCCGACTCCTACGCCCCCGACACCGAGGCCGCCGAGTCCGGGTGGCCCGCCTTCCTGGGCAGCGGCCACGCCCGCAAGGACGTCCTGCGCTACGGCGAGAACCCGCACCAGAAGGCGGCGCTGTACACGGTCGAGGGCGCCGCCCCCGTCGGCCTGGCCGGGGCGCAGCAACTGCACGGCAAGGCGATGTCCTACAACAACTACGTCGACGCCGACGCCGCCCTGCGCGCGGCCCACGACTTCGACGACCCGTGCGTGGCGATCATCAAGCACGCCAACCCGTGCGGTATCGCCGTGGGCTCCGACAACGCCGAGGCCCACCGCAAGGCGCACGCCTGCGACCCCGTGTCGGCCTACGGCGGCGTCATCGCCACCAACCGGCCCGTGGGCGAGGAGCTGGCCGGGCAGATCAAGGAGATCTTCACCGAGGTCGTCGTCGCCCCGGCCTTCGACGAGGCCGCCCTGGCGGTCCTCACCGCGAAGAAGAACATCCGCCTCCTGGCGGTCGCGGACCCGGCCGCTCCCGCCGTCGAGCAGCGCCAGATCAGCGGCGGCCTGCTCGCCCAGTCCCGCGACCTCATCGACGCCGAGGGCGACGACCCCGCGAACTGGGAGCTGGCGACCGGGCGGCCCGCCGACGAGCGGACCCTGGCCGACCTCGCCTTCGCCTGGCGGGCGGTGCGCTCGGTCAAGTCCAACGCCATCCTGCTCGCCGCCGACGGCGCCACCGTCGGCGTGGGCATGGGCCAGGTCAACCGGGTGGACTCGGCCCGGCTCGCCGTCACCCGAGCCGGCGACCGGGTGCGGGGGTCGGTCGCCGCCAGCGACGCCTTCTTCCCCTTCCCCGACGGCCTGGAGATCCTCACCGAGGCGGGGGTGAGCGCCGTGGTCCAGCCGGGCGGCTCCATCCGGGACGAGGCCGTCGTCGCCGCGGCCGAGGCCGCCGGTGTCACCATGTACCTCACCCGCACCCGTCACTTCTTCCACTGATCGCGAGGAGCCCGATCACATGAGCGCGACGATTCTCGACGGCAAGGCCGTCGCGAAGGCCATCCGCGGCGACCTGGCCGAGCGGGTGGCCAAGCTCAAGGCCAAGGGGGTCGTCCCCGGCCTGGGTACGGTCCTGGTCGGCGACGACCCGGGCAGCCACTCCTACGTCCGGGGCAAGCACCGCGACTGCGCGCAGGTGGGGATCGCCAGTATCCGCCGCGACCTGCCCGCCGACGCCACCCAGGAGGACGTGGAGCGGGCGGTCCGCGAGCTGAACGAGAACCCCGAGTGCACCGGCTACATCGTCCAGTTGCCCCTGCCCAGGGGGCTGGACGAGAACCGGGTGCTGGGCCTCATCGACCCGGACAAGGACGCCGACGGACTCCAGCCCTCCAACCTGGGCAAACTGGTGCTCATGCAGGACGCCCCGCTGCCGTGCACGCCGCGCGGCATCGTGGAGCTGCTGCGCCGCTACGACGTGCCGCTCAAGGGCGCCGAGGTGGTCGTGGTGGGCCGCGGCGTGACGGTGGGCCGTCCCCTGGGCCTGCTGCTGACCCGCCGTTCGGAGAACGCGACGGTCACCCTGTGCCACACCGGTACGCGCGACCTCGCCGAGCACACCCGCCGCGCCGACGTCATCGTCGCCGGGGCCGGCGTGCCCGGACTCGTCACGAAGGACATGGTCAAGCCCGGTGCGGCCGTGCTGGACGTGGGCGTCTCGCGCACCGAGGACGGCCTGGTGGGCGACGTGCGGCCCGACGTCGCCGAGACGGCCGGGTTCCTGTCCCCCAACCCCGGCGGCGTGGGCCCGATGACCCGGGCCATGCTGTTGGTCAACGTCGTGGAGCGGGCCGAGCGCCTGGCCGCGTGAGCCGCGGGCGGTGGTGCCCCGGCACCACCGCCCGCGGTCGCCGGTGTCCTAGAGGCCCTGGTTCGTGTGCGAGCGTCGGACCCCGCCCGCAGAGCAGCAGAGCAGGGGTTCGCAGCACCACGGTGTTCCCAAGCGAAGTCGGGGTCCGGGGGCACCGTGGAGCCGAAGGGGTCAGAGAAGGCCGTTCTTCACATCACGGAGGAACACGGTCCATCGGACGTGTAGTCGATGTGGCCGAGCGCCCGGTTCTGAGTGTCGCGTACCAGGACCGTCTCGCCCTCGGCCACCTTGACACAGCTCCCCTGCGAGGCGCTGTGGCTGTTCTTGTCCCACTGGGGGTCACGCTTCGTCGTCATCGAGTCGTTCCTCTTCCTGAGAGGATCCCTGCTCTCGCGGGCTGAGTGGGTGAGGAGGGGCAAACGCGGCGGGACCGTCAACTCGCCTTGCGCGCCGACTCCCCTACCGGTGTCGGCCGGACCAGGCCGAGCGCGACCACTTCGTTGGCCAGCCGGGTCCGGCGGTTCTGCCCCTCGGGGATGCGGAACTTCTGGTACAGCCGCAGGAGATGCTGCTTGACCGCGGCCTCCGTGACGACGAGGTCCTCGGCGATGTCGCGGGCCGTGGCGGGTGCGACGAAGGCCTCCTCCGACAGCGCGGGCTGGCACAGGGCGGAGAGCACGTCGAGTTCGCGGCGTGTGAGCTCGGGTGCCGCGCCGCGGCGGAGTTCGATGTCGGGGCTGATCTGCTCCCGGTGCAGGCCGGCCACGCGGCAGCGCGCGGTGCCGAAGGTCACCACGTCGCCCTCTTCGAGCACCCGGCGGGCGACGGGTCTGCCGTTGACGCGTGTGCCGTTGCGGGACAGGCCCAGGTCGACGATGTAGACGTAGGGGCCGCGGCGGACGAGCTCGGCGTGCAGCAGGGAGACGCTGCGGTCGGCGAGGCGGATGTCGGCGCCCTTGCCGCGCCCGACGGTGGTCACCTCACCGGTGATCTGGTGGATGTCACCGGTCTCTTCGACCCGGAGGTGGGGCCCGTCCACGGTGGCTCCTCCCGGACTGGTGGTGTGGCGCGGCCGGTGGATGTGCGGGGGGCGGCGGGGGCGGGGCGGCTGTCGAGTGGAGACTGCTGGGTCTGCGCTCTGAGTGGGCTTCATAGGGGTGGGGTCCTCGCTCACCTTTGCACTCGTCTCGTCTTTGGCTACCCGTGCCGTGGGCGTTCTACGCCCCTACCCCCGAGTTAGGCGGCTCCGGTACGGGAATCACGGGTGTGGCAGCGAACAGGACGGTGGTAACGGTCGTCAGAGTTGTTGGTTTATGGCAGGGCTGTTTCTGTTCCTGCCGGGATCGGGGAAGCCGGCTCAATAGAATGGGCGGGTCTCACCCACGCTTGAAGGCCCGGCGTCCCCTCCCGAGCACCCGAGGGCGTCCGGCCGGTTCTCGGACGGGTGCTGACCGGGCCGCGCTGCGGCCGAGACTGATCTCTCAACCGGACGGGTCGATACGCGGTGGACAAGGGACGGACGGAGTTGGCGGACAGGGACGAGGAGGAGCCGGTCGAGGAGCGGGGCGGCCCCGAGCACGGCGAACGCTCGGAGGACAGCCCCCCGGACGGGTCGCACGGCGGATCGGAGCCTCCCTTCTGGCTGGTCCAGACCCCCTACGCGCTGGTGCTGTCGGCCCTGGCCGCGGGGATCGTGGTGGTGGCCGCCGCCCACTTCAAACGGGGGCCGACGATCATCGCCGGGGCGCTCGCGCTGGCCGCGCTCTTCCGGTCGGTCCTGCCCGGGGAGTGGATCGGGCTGCTCGCCGTCCGCCGCCGCTGGGTCGATCTCGCCACGCTGGTCGGGATGGCGGTCATGTTGATGGTGTTGGCGTGGGTGGCGCCGCAACTCTCCGACTAGGCGTCGAATAAGCTTGACGTCGAGATACCGCGACACCGACAGCGACCGCCTCCCGGAGTGCACGGACACCGGGCGGGATCAGGGGATCGCCGAGCGGGCGGGACCGGCCAGGGCCACGAACCCGTGGTCGGTTCCTCCCTGCGAGGCGGGAGCGCAGACTGAAGGGACAGCCACACAGCCATGGCCAAGATCAAGGTCGAGAACCCCGTAGTCGAACTCGACGGCGACGAGATGACCCGGATCATCTGGTCCTTCATCAAGGACCGCCTGATCCTTCCCTATCTCGACATCGACCTCAAGTACTACGACCTGGGCATCGAGGAGCGCGACCGCACCGACGACCAGGTCACGGTGGACTCCGCCAACGCCATCAAGGAGCACGGCGTCGGCGTCAAGTGCGCGACCATCACCCCCGACGAGGCCCGGGTCGAGGAGTTCGGCCTGAAGAAGATGTGGAGGTCGCCCAACGGCACCATCCGCAACATCCTGGGCGGCGTCGTCTTCCGCGAGCCGATCATCTGTGAGAACGTGCCGCGTCTGGTCCCGGGCTGGACCAAGCCGATCATCATCGGCCGCCACGCCCACGGCGACCAGTACAAGGCCACCGACTTCAAGGTGCCCGGCCCCGGCACGGTGACCATGACCTACACCCCGACCGACGGCGGCGAGCCGGTCGAGTTCGAGGTCGCCAACTTCCCCGAGGGCGGCGGCGTCGCCATGGGGATGTACAACTTCCGCCGGTCCATCGAGGACTTCGCGCGCGCCAGCCTGAACTACGGCCTGGACCGCAACTACCCGGTGTACCTTTCCACCAAGAACACGATCCTCAAGGCCTACGACGGCATGTTCAAGGACACGTTCCAGGAGATCTACGACACCGAGTTCAAGGAGAGGTTCGAGGCAGCCGGCCTGGCCTACGAGCACCGCCTGATCGACGACATGGTCGCCGCCGCGCTCAAGTGGGAGGGCGGCTACGTCTGGGCCTGCAAGAACTACGACGGTGACGTGCAGTCCGACACCGTCGCCCAGGGCTTCGGCTCGCTGGGGCTGATGACCTCGGTCCTGCGTACCGCCGACGGCCGCACGGTCGAGGCCGAGGCCGCGCACGGCACGGTGACCCGCCACTACCGCCAGCACCAGCAGGGCAAGCCCACCTCCACGAACCCGATCGCGTCGATCTTCGCGTGGACCCGTGGCCTGGAGCACCGCGCCAAGCTGGACAACACGCCGAAGCTGGCCGAGTTCGCCACCACGCTGGAGGACGTCGTCGTCAAGACCGTCGAGGGCGGTCAGATGACCAAGGACCTCGCGCTGCTGGTCGGCGGCGACCAGGAGTGGCTGACCACTGAGCAGTTCCTTGAGGCCCTGGACGAGAACCTGTCCAAGCGCCTCGCTTAAGTCTGATCGTATGTGAGTCCGATCACGTCCGGGTGCCCTTCGCGGGTGTCCGGACGTTGTCGTCTCCCGGGCGGAGAACTCGGACCCGATGTGCTGAACACGGCTTTCGTGGTGGTTCGAGCGGCGTTCGAGATCATTTTCCCCAGCGTGTTTTCCGTGTTCGGCGCACATGCGGGGGGCACTGGTGCGAGTATGGGGGTGTCGGACACGCAGGTCGGATCCCTGATGCGACGTAGGACACGTAGCTGTGATTCGCACCTTTCGCGAAGTTTGACCTATTGTGGAGACACGCCGGTGGGAACCGGCAGGCCAGAGCGGGTGTGAGCCCCTCCGGCCCCAGAAGCCGACGTGCCGTCCGTGCGCCCGCTGGGGGGTAGGCGCGCACAGTACGGAACGTCACGAAGAAGGGCCCGCCGCCTCGTGCGGCGGGCCCTTCGTTTTCATGGTTCCTCGCGGGCTCGGAACGTCGCTCGCGGCGTGGAGAACCGGCCTCTTCGCCGCCCGCCCGTCGCCCACCACCACCCTCAACGGACGGCCTCCGGCCGCGGCCTTCCCTGCCCGTCGCCCACCACCACCCTCAACGGACGGCCTCCGGCCGCGGCCTTCCCTGCCCGTCG
>NZ_JBHMIV010000013.1:0-133753 GCF_048060475.1 Nocardiopsis sp. LOL_012
GGCTCAGGCCCTCGTGGCCTAGCCTCTCAACTACCGGTCCGACTTCCGGGGAGCAGTTCACTCCGGGGAGGGGGCGCCACGACACGGTGAGGACTCCGTCGATGTCGATAAGGACTCCGCGTGTACCCATCTCCCCATGGCAGCACGGGCGGCGCGCGCACACCAGCCCCCACCACCCCGTTCGCGGCGGACCTGGTCACAGCCGCGGCCCGGCGCGGCACGCCTGAGGGGCCGGGATAGGATTCCGGTCGAAGAGGTGACGCGCCCGCTCTCCGCCGAACCGGCGCGTCGGGTGCCGGTCCGTCCTCGGACCGTGCCCGGCAACGACGAATGTGAAGGAACACCATGGTCGGAACCATCGCGGTCGTGCTCATGATCGTGAGCCTGTCGATGATGCTCGTCTCGGGCGTCATCGCCACGATCGTCAAGACCCGCTAGCCGGGCGGCGGGCGCGGTTCCGTCCGCGCCCGCCCGGAGCGTTCTTCCTGTGTGTTTCTCCCCGTCCGTCTTCTGATGCGTATACAACAGGCACCTTTACGTCGTAGATCACATGGTGTCCGCGGTGGTCCGCCCCGGGCCGCCCGGCACCTGGGGGACACCCCGTCGTGTCCCGCCGTGCCTGCGGCCCGGTCGACCACGGTCCGTTCGGATTCGCAGGAGAAGGTCGGGGCTCATTGGCGCGACTGGGGAGTGCTTCCTGAGCCTCAGTGGTGAACAGGCAGCGCTCCCAGCCCCACCGGTCCGGAGAGCCGCCAGAATGCACCGAGAACACCCGTGGGGACAACCGCCCCGACCCATCAGCCCCATGCGTCCCATATCCCCCGTCCGGCCACACGCGGTGGCCGGAAACGGCCGTGGCCACCGAGACCGCAGGCCACAACCGGTCACCGGAACCGTTGTTCCCGACACCGCGGGTGGCTAGTGTGGGCCCATGTCGATTTGGTCACGCGGCGACCGCACGGGCAGGATCGAAGAGGCCCTCCTCATGCTCAAAGGGCAGAGGATCATCGACGGCCTGGAGATCCGGACCGCCGAGCCCAAGCCCTACCGGGTCCGCGTTCCCGCGGGGATCGTCCACATGGACGAGGACGAGGCGTCGATGTTCGCCCTCGGGGCGGTCGTCGGCACCTTCGGCGGGGTCGCCCGCGGCCCCCGGTAGCCGCGCCCCTCACCGGCCCAGCCCGGAGGCACGGACTGTGATGTTGAGCCGCCCCTCCAGTCCGAGGCCGGGCGGCGCCGTGCCGGGCCGTACCCGCACCACCCCGTGGTAGGCCGTGCGCGAGGGCCCGCCGAAGACGAACAGGTCGCCGCTGCGCAGCGCGATGTCGGTGTGGGGGCGGTTGCGCGTCTCGGTGTTGCCGAAGCGGAACACGCACGTGTCGCCGAGGCTGAGTGAGACCACCGGGGCGCGGGAGCGCTCGTCGCGGTCCTGGTGCATCCCCATGCGGGCGTCCGGTCCGTAGAAGTTGACGAGGGCGACGTCGTAGGGGTCCCGGGGGTCCGGGGAGCGGCCCAGGGCGTCCCGGACGGCGCGTGCCGCGAGTTCGACCAGGACCCCGGGCATGGGCGGGACGGGACTGCCGTCGGGCAGCGTCCGGCTGTAGCCCGGCGGGGTGCCGTGCCGCCGGGTGTCCGGCGGGGGGTGGCGGGCGGGACTCCAGAACCATCCCATCGAGAGCGTCCGCACGCTCATGAGGCCGCCGCCCGGCATGCGGTGGCGGACCATGCCCGCGCGCGCCCAGCGACGGCAGTCCTCCACCAGGGCCCCCTGCCGGTCGGTGGGCAGCCAGCCGGGCAGGTGGACCGCCTCCGGTGCCACGGTCACGGGCGGTGTGTCGAACAGCGGGTCGGGTTCGGGGGCGCCCCGGCCGCCGGCCCCGGTCAACGGCGCATGAGGTCGCGGACGTTGACCACCAGCAGGACCGCGACGATCACGGCGATGGGTACGGCCAGGGCGATGCGCCAGTCGAGGACGAAGGCGACCACCACGCCCACGATGAGGCCGAGCACCACCGCCAGGATCGCCAGGCCGGTGAGGAAGGACAGGAACTTGCGGCGGGCGACGGCGTCGACCGCCGCGAAGGCCACGACCACGCCCAGCATCGCGTACAGGGTGGCCGTCCCGTTGAGCAGGAACAGGGTGGCGGCCAGGGAGAGCAGTAGCAGCGGGGTGCTCAGGGCGACCCACGCGTGCAGGAAACGGGTGCTCTGCTGCTTGCCCGAGGAGTAGGGGCGGTGAGGGGCCTTGAGGTGGCCGGTGGGGTCCG
Organism: Nocardiopsis sp. LOL_012; assembly: GCF_048060475.1. NCBI lineage: Bacteria > Bacillati > Actinomycetota > Actinomycetes > Streptosporangiales > Nocardiopsidaceae > Nocardiopsis > Nocardiopsis sp. LOL_012. The sequence continues at coordinate 2,268 of NZ_JBHMIV010000013.1, forward strand.
GGAGGAGCGGGGTGTCGGCGGCCAGCGCCTCCAGGTGGCTCTCGCGCTCGTCGGCGGCCAGCACACGCTCCTCGTACACCTGGGTGAGCTCCTGTTCCAGGGCCTCCATGCGCTCGGCGTACTCGCGTGCGCGGGGGCGCGATCCCGCCCGGCGCCCGAGCACCATGCGTGCGGCGTCCAGGCGGCGCAGGCGGTCTCGGCGCTCGGCGATCTCGGCGTCCAGCTCCTCGGCCCGCCGCTCCAGGTCACGGACGTGGGCGCGCAGGTCGGCACGGGCCTCCTCCTCCGTGGGCGCGACCTTGTGCAGGCCCACCCAGGCCAGGGAGTCGGCCCAGGATCGGCGGACGGTGCCGTCGCGCTCGTAGCGGGGGCCGCTGGGGGCGCGCTCACCGTCGAAGAAGTCGCCGGTGTCGCGGCCCCACAGTCCTCGGTAGCCGCGGATCCACGGGGTGTCGTCGTCGATGAGCACCGGGGTCCACTCGCGGTCGCCGCCCGGCCCCAGCCGCATGCCGTCGCCGCGGGCGTAGTCGACGAAGGGGACGCCGATGCCGTGCCGGTTGATGGCGCTGTCCGAGCGGAAGAGGCGCTGGGTGATGGCCCGCCAGACGCGGACGAGGCCGCGGAAGATGGAGGGGTCGACCTGGATGAGGTAGTCGCCGGGCAGCATCTGGTGCGAGTGCGAGCCGGCCCCGACGTAGACGACGGGGTGGTCTCCGGACCGGTGCAGTTCGGGGTCGTTCCAGCTTCGGCGCAGGTCGTCGCCCTGGTACTCGTGCGAGGAGGCACCCACCCACACGGGGAGGACGGTGCCGTCGGGGTCCTCGGCGAGGTAGACGGTGACGCGTTCCCAGTCGGCCTCGTGGTCGTTGACGCCGCCGTAGATCGTTCGCCAGTCGTTCATCGCGTAGAAGAACCAGTACTGGAGGACGACGTAGCCGCCCTCGCGCAGGACGCGGCCGTAGTAGGTCGCCCCGCCGTCGTCGACGCGCTCGCGGAATCGGGTCACCGCCGCGAAGCTGACCCCGCCGGGCACGGCACCCCGGATGAGCAGGGAGAACTTCATCAAGATGTCGAGGATGCGCCCGAGGACGCCGACGGCGGCCAGCCGCCCGCTCTTGGGGATGACGGTGCGGGCGCTGCCGCGGAAGCGGCGGGCCTCCTCGCGCAGGGTCTCCTTCTGGACGAACCTCAGGTGCTTGTGGCGCCCGGGCCATTCGTCCTCGGCCTGCGCGAGGCGTTCCAGGGTGAGTTCCCCGGCGGGCACGAGTACGCGCTCGCCGCCGCCCGGGTCCTCGATCCACAGGCTGCAGTTGCGCACGTAGTTGTCGACGCGGGTGGGGAAGAAGAGCTCGCCCTTGGTGCACAGCAGGACGGGTTCGTGGGCGCGCAGCAGTTCGAGGTCAGAGTCAGATGTGGCAGCCATGATTCGCACCAAGTTAGTACATGGCGGTGACGCTTTCGTACTCCGCGGTGTCCCGGCACCTCTGGTTCCCCGAGGGAGGACGCCTTCCCCGCGAGCAGGCGGATGGCACACGCCCCACCGCGCGGCCGCACGGGCGGGACGGTCTCCCTTCCACTGCTCGCCCGTGTCTCCAGGCGGAAAATCACTGTCGATTCATCCCCTGTGTCCGGAATACTGCCGCCCCGGAAGCGGTTTCCCGTCTGCGTCGGGCAGGCGAGCGCCGCCCGCAGCCCCCCGTTTCCCACGGCCGCAGACGAGCACGCAAGGACGCATGTGACCAGGCAAGAAGAGACGACCGCCGGCGACGGAACACATCCGGGGGGCGACGACGGGCGCGGGGCGCGCCTGGTCATCCCCCTGCTCCTGGTATCGGCGTTCGTCGTCATCCTCAACGAGACGATCATGAGCGTGGCCCTGCCCTCCCTCAGTGAGGACCTGGGCATCACCGCCTCCACCGGGCAGTGGCTGACCTCGGCCTTCATGCTCGTGATGGCCGTGGTCATCCCCATCACCGGGTTCCTGCTCCAGCGGTTCCACATCCGGCGGGTGTTCATCACGGCGATGACGCTGTTCAGCATCGGGACACTGCTGTGCTTCGCGGCGCAGGACTTCACGGCGCTGCTGCTGGGCCGCGTCGTGCAGGCGTCGGGTACCGCGATCATGATGCCGCTGCTGATGACGACCGTACTGAACACGGTGCCCGCCGACCGCCGCGGCCGCACCATGGGCAACATCTCCATCGTCATCGCCGTGGCCCCGGCCATCGGACCGACCCTGTCGGGGATCATCCTCGACGCGCTGGACTGGCGCTGGATCTTCGGCCTGGTCCTGCCGATCGCCCTGCTGGGCCTGGCCCTGGGCGCGGCCCTGATCCGCAACGTCACCGAGCCGCGCCATGCCCGCATCGACGCGGTCTCGGTGGTCGTGTCGGCCCTGGCCTTCGGCGGTCTGGTCTACGGGTTCTCCGGCCTGGGCGAGGGCGCCGAGGCCGGGTCCCCGGTCCCTCCGGGGCTGTCCATCGCCGTGGGCGCGGCCGCGCTGGCGCTGTTCGTGTGGCGGCAGGTGCGTCTGCAGCGCGAGGACCGGGCCTTGCTGGACCTGAGGGTGTTCACCTCACGGCAGTTCGCCCTGTCGGCGGTCCTGATGGCGGTCAGCTTCATGTCGCTGTTCGGGCTGATCATCCTGATCCCGTTCTACATGCAGAACGTCCTGGGCCACGACACGCTCGTCACCGGCCTGGCCCTGCTGCCGGGCAGTCTGGCCATGGGCCTGATGGCGCCGGTGGTGGGCGGCCTCTACGATCGCTTCGGCCCGCGTCCGCTGATCAGCCCCGGGGCCGCGGCGGCGGCGCTGGCGTTCTGGTCGATGACCGCCTTCGGACCGGACACACCGGTGGCGGCCCTGGTGGCGGCGCACACGGCGCTGAGCCTGGGGCTGGGGTTCATGTTCACGCCGCTGATGACCGGGGCCCTGGGTTCGCTGCGGCCCGCCCTGTACGCGCACGGCAGTGCCGTGGTGGGCACCCTGCAGCAGTTGGCGGGCGCGGCGGGCACCGCGGCGTTCGTGTCCGTGATGTCGGCGGTCGCCGCCGGCCTGGCCGCCGAAGGGTCCGGCCCGGTCGCCGCGGAACTGGGCGGTATCACCACGGCCTTCACGGTGGGCGCGGTGGTCTTCACCCTCGTGTTCGCGGCGACGCTCTTCGTCCGCGAGGCCGAGGGTTCCCGCTCCGCGCCCGAGGGCGCCCCGGCCACACCGTAGGGCGGCGCTGGGCTGTCGGGGTGCGGTGTCACCCGGACGGCCCAGCGGCCCCCATTCCCGAAGCCTGGTCAAAGAATTTCTCTTGTTCTTCTCCCAATGTGATCTCGTGTCGCTCTTTCCCCGTGTTGGCGGCACTTCACCCCAAACCCGGCACGTAGAGTCAGACGCACAGTTCAGCCACGGGTCCGTGCCGCACGACCCCAGGGGATCAGCACCCAGTGCTGGTGGAACGGGTGAGAAGATCATGCAAAATTCGCTGATGACCAAACCGCGACCGTCCGACGTCGGCGTTCTCAGCTTCCGCTACCTGGGCGTGCACGAGATCGACGAGCTCGCGGACCTGTGGGGCGCGCTCCACCAGCAGCACACCGTCACCGCCCCGCACCTGGCGGACATCATCAGCGCCGTGAGCATGGACGAGTCCTGGCGCCGCCGCCGCGCCCAGTACCTGGCCTGGCTCACCGACCCCGACACCATGGCCATCCTCGCCGAGAGCGGCGACGACCCGGTCGGGTACGCCATGGTGACGGTCAAGGAGAGCGCCCAGGGCAGTTGGGACCGCGGTGAGCGCGTCGCGGTGGTGCAGACCTTCGCGATCGACCCGGAGTACTCCGGCGCCGGCGTGGGCTCCAAGCTCCTGGAGGAGGTGCGCCGCCAACTGGGTGCGATGGGCGTGCGCGACATCGAGTTCTCCGCGCTGGCCACCAGCTCCGAGGACATCCGCTTCCTGGAGCAGGAGGGGTTCCAGCCCTTCGTCACCACCATGGTCTGCCGCGTCGACGCCTTCGGCGCGCACGACTGACCCGCCCGTCCCCTCTGCTCCCCCACACGGCCCCCGTGCCCGTCCCCCGGCACGGGGGCCGCTCCGCGCCGACACGCCCCGGCACCGCAGGCGGGTGAGGCGCTACGCTCACCCCGTGGCGACCTCCGACTCCAACACCTGCAACTTTCCCGGCTGCGACCGTCCGGTGCCCCGCGGCTCCTCCCCCGGGCGCCCGCCCGAGTACTGCGACCTGCCCGAGCACACGCGTTGGCGCGCCTGGCGGGAGCGCCAGAGGCTGGCGCAGGAGTCCGAGCGGATCGCCGAGGAGACGGCGGGGGCCTCCGGCACCGAGGGCGCGGCCACGGCCTCCGCCGCACCCGCCAAGGGCGCCGAACCGGTGACCGCCGCCCGCCTACGCGCCGACGACCTGCTCACCCGGTTCGCCGTGCAGAGCGAGCAGATGGCGAAGACCCTGGACTCGGCCCGTGAGGCGTTCGCCACCATGAGCGACCCCGCCGCGGCGGAGGCCCAGGTGGAGGCCGCCCGGTTGGAGGGCGCGCGCAGGGTCGCCGAGGCCGACTCCGCGCGGCTGGAGGCGGAGAACCGGCGCCGCGAGGCCGAGTCGGCGCGGCGGGTCGCGGAGGAGGCGGCGTCCTCCGCCGTGGCGGCCACCCGGTCGGCCGAGCTGGTCGCCGAGGAGGCGATCGGGCGCCGCGACGCCGCCGAGGCCGAGCACGACCGCCTGAGGGAGGCGGCCGAGCGCGCCCGGGACGAGCGCGGTGCCGCGGTCGCCGAGGCCAACGCCGGTCTGGCCGCCGCCGAGCGCAGGATCGCCGAGGCCGAGGGGCGCGCCCGGGACGAGGTGGCGCGGGTGCGCGCCGCACGCGAACGCGAGCGCGCCGAGGCCGCCGACCAGCTGGAGCGGGCGGCCGCCGAGGCCGAGCGGTTCAGGTCCGAGGCGAAGGAGCAGGCGCGCCTGCGCGACGAGGCGGTCCTGGCCTCGGAGCGGGCCGTGGCGCGCGCCGAGGGCGCGGAGGAGCGGGCACGGGAGGCCGTCGAGGCGCTCCGGACGGAACGGGCCCGTCACGACACCGAACTGGAGCGGGCCCACGAGCGCCGTGAGGCCGACCGTGCGGCGGCCGACGCCGAGCGCGCGCGGCTCACCGCCGAACTGGAGCGGTCCGCGGCCGACCGCGAGCGGCTGGCCGGGGAGCTCGACACCCAACGGCGCAACGCCGACATCACCCTGGAGGAGTCCCGCACGGCCGCGGCGGCACGTCTGTCGGCCGTTGAGGAGGCGCTGGTCCGGGAGCGGGAGCGTGCCGAGCGGGCCGAGGCCGCGCGGGATGAGGCGCTGGCGCGCCGGGATACGGACCGTGTGCATCAGGAATCCTAGTTTCAGCCCTTTTGTCTAGGATGGGGTCCGTGCGAGATCTGGGAACGACGGGCGACACGGGCCCCCTGCCGACGGACTCAGCGGAGGGCCGGGGCCCCAGGCGGGCGGAGGTGGCGGCCCGGCCCAGGCCCGGACTCGACCTGCGCGCGCTCTTCGGCGTGGAGCACGGTCCGTGGGCGTGGACGACCGCCGTGCAGGCCTCCGTCGCCATGGCGGCCTCCTTCGGTCTGGCGGCGTGGCTGTTCGGTCCGCACATCGGGACCCTCGCCGCCCTGGGCTCCATGACCGTCCTGTACGAGAAGAAGACCCCCTACGTCTACCGGTCCGCCGCCCTGGCCGTCGTGGGCCTGGGGTTCGTCGCCTCCGTCGCCCTGGGCTCCCTTGCCTCGGCGTTGTCGGTGTGGGCGGCGGCCGCCGCGATCGGTCTGATCGCGGGGGTGTCGACCTGGCTGTGCGCGGCCTGGCGGGTGGACCGCCCCGGGGCGCTGTTCTTCGTCATGGTCGGCGCGATCTCCACGATCGCGCCCGGCGGGGTGTCCGACGTCCCCCAGCACGCGGCCGCGGCCGCCCTGGGCGCGGCCGTCGGCTGGGCGGTGTCCATGTCCGGTGCGCCCTTCCGTGCCCGCCGTCCGGAGTACCGGGCGGTGGCCGCCGCCTTCCGGCAACTGGCCGCCCTCCTGCGCGCCGTGGGCACCCCCGACCTCGACCACACCCAGCACCGGGCATCGGTGGCGGTCGCCGATGCCTGGCGCATCGTCCTGCTCGCCCAGACTCGCGGCTACCGTTCCACCACCCACGCGGCGCGGCTGCGCTCCCTGCTGCGCTGGGTCTCCGACATCCACCTGGCCGTCACCCAGGTGGGCATGGTGCGCACCGAACCGCTGCCCGGCGAGGCGGCCGGCTTCGCCGACCGGATGGCGGCGGCGGTCGCCGAGCCCGACCGGGCGCCGGACGCCTCGGACCTGGACGACCTCCGCCAGGGGATGCGCCCACGCGCCCTGGAGGCACGGGTCTACGGCCTGCTGGCCCGGGCCGCCGCCGCGGCGCACAGGCCGGACCGCAACGACGAGGACGAGCGGGCCCGCGCCTTGGAGGACCAGCGCTATCCGGCCCTGTGGGACTCCCTGCGCTCCAGCCTGGGCGCGGATTCGCTGATCCGGCCCACGGCTCTGCGCATGTGGATCACGGTGACCCTGGCGGGCGCCTTCGGCCTGTGGATCGGCCTGGACCGCTCCTACTGGATCGCGATCACCGCCACCGCCGTACTCCAGGGCGGCAACGTCGTCGTGACCACGAAGCGGTCGGTGCAGCGGTCGGTGGGGACCATGCTGGGGGTGGCCGTGGGCGCGCTGGTGCTCTGGTTCGATCCGCCGGTGCCGGCGGTCGTGGTCCTGGCGGCGGCGTTCATGGGGCTGAGCCAGTTGGTCATGGGCCGCAGCTTCCTCTACGGGTCGGTGCTGGTCACGCCGATGGCGCTGCTGCTGTCGCACACGGCCGCGCCCGACCCGATCACGGCGCTGGCGGGGTCGCGCGTACTCGATACCGTCGTCGGATCGCTCTTCGGCCTGGCGGGGTCGCTGCTGCTGTGGCGCCGGGCCTCGACCACCCGGCTGCCGCAGGCGATCACCGACGCCCTGGACACCGCCCGCCAGTGCGTGGTTTCGGTGCTGGACCCTGAGGTGCCGCTGGGGCCCGATCACCGCTACCGGCTCCGCCGCGACATGCGCGCCAGCCTGGTCAACCTGCGCGGCGTCTACGAGAGCGCGGTGGGCGACGTACCGCGCGCGGCCACCACGCAGCCGCTGTGGCCGGTGGTGGTGGCCACCCAGCGCGCCGGGTACCTCGCGCTGTCCGCACTGGCGGTGGAACGCGCCGAACCGGTCGGCACCATCACCCTGCAACGGGTGGACCTGGCCTTCGGTGAGCTGATCGCCTCGATGCGGGAGCGGCGCACGCCGCGGATGGGTGCGCTGCCGCGACTGGCCGCCTATCCGCGGATCAACATGGAGCTGCGGGCTCTGTCCAACGCCATGGCGGGGGCCGTCGCCCAGGACGAGCACGCCGCCCGGCAGGAGGCCGAGCGGCGCGCCCTGCGGGAGGAGCGTCGCGCGCGCGGGGACGTGGACGCCGACCTTTGAGGGGGGTTCGGCGCTCAGTCCAGGAGGGCGAAGGCCCGCACCGGGAAGGCGGCCATCCCCCGCACCTTGACCGGGACGGCGAAGAAGGAGAATCCCTCGTCGGGGAGCCGGTCGAGCAGGCACAGGTGGGAGACGACCGGGACCCCGGCGGCGAGCAGGACGCCCAGTGCCGGGCGCGCGCCCTCGGTGGCGGGCGAGGTGTCGTCCACCCCGACGCCGTCGATGCCGATCAGGGCGGCTCCGGCGTCCACCAGGGCCTTGGCCGCGTCCTCGGTCAGGTGGGGGTGGTCGGTGTCGCCGTAGGCGTCGGTGCGCCAGTGCCGGTCCCAGCCCGTGCGCAGGAGGACGGCGCGGCCGCGCAGGTCGAGTCCTTCGAAGGCCTCCGGCCCGATCCGGTGCGCCGCGGCGGCGTCGACCACCGTTCCGGGCAGGCCCGCGATGCGCTCCAGGCCGAGGTCGGCCAGGTCGGCCCCGTCCCGGTAACGGTGCGAGGGGGTCTGCACGTAGGTCCCGGTGGTCCCGGCCATGGTGACGCGGCCGCTGCCGGGTTCGTGGCCGACGGCCGCCGCCGGCCCGGATCTGCCCTCCTCGACCGCCGGTACCGGCAGTCCGGGGCACGTGGTCATCCCGTCGGTGATCTGGTGGCTGACGTCGACCAGTTTCGCCATGACTCCTCCGCGCCTCACGCATCCGTCCGGGGAGACCCCCGCACCGCGCGAAGGTCTAGACCACGAGCCTAACCCGTGTGACCCACATCACGACAGTAGTACGAATCAGACAATCCACAAGGATCGCCGCACAGCCCGCACCGGCGGCTCGATAAGGTCGGAAGCGGGCGGCGGCCCCGCCTCCCCCACGAGCGCCGACGAGAGAACTGGAAGGGCGACGCCATCGTGTCACTGTACGGAGCGGCCAAGGTCGTCATCGCCCCCACGGCACGGCTGGCGTGGCCCCAGCGGGTGGAGGGCGTGCACCACGTCCCCAGACTGGGGCCGGTGATCCTGGCCGCCAACCACCTGGCGCTGATCGACCCGCTCTTCATCGGCGTCGCCTGCCCCCGCCCCGTGCGCTTCATCGCCAAGCAGGAGCTCTTCGACGAGGGCACTCTGCCCCGGCGTCTGTTCACCCGCGCGCTGCGCGGCATCGGCCAGCTCTCGGTGGACCGCCGCCCCGGCCAGAGCGCGCAGGAGGCCATGGACAGCAGCCTGAAGGTCCTGCGCGAGGGCGAGGTCTTCGGCATCTTCCCCGAGGGCACCCGCTCGCCCGACGGGCGCCTGTACAAGGGCCAGACCGGCCTGGCCTGGCTCGCGCTGACCACGGGCGCCCCGGTCGTGCCGGTGGCCCTGGCCGGCACGGACCGGATCCTGCCCGCGGGCCGCAGAGTGCCCTCCTTCAACCGGGTGGGTGTGCGCTTCGGCGAGCCCGTGGACCTGTCCGCATGGGAGGGCCAGGCGCACAGGGCGCGGCCCCGCAGGGAGGCCACGGACGCGATCATGGCCGCCATCGCCAAGCTCTCCGGCCAGGAGCAGGTGCCCCGGTTCGCCTCGTCTGTCAAGGCCGAGCTGCCCCAGGGCCGCTGAAGCGCGTCCGCCGACCGGAATCACTCGTCACCAAGGGTGATCTTCCCCACAGGCAACGCCGGACTCAAGTGCTCTTGGCTGTGCGTTGAACCCCGTCGAGGGCCGCTTCGAAGCGGCCCCGCAAGGTCGGCACGCCGCCTCCGACCGGCCACGACCCCGGAACGGCCGCCCCGGGCCCGCTTCGGACTCCCGGAGCCGCGAGGGGAATTGTCTACCACTATAGTGGGTTTTCCAGGTACCATCACCGGTTAGATTAGGTAAGCCTTGCCAATGGCGTCCGACCCTGGCGCGAAGACTTGGAGCTGTGCGATGACGCGACCACTGCGAGTGGGAATCGTGGGTGCGGGGCCTGCGGGGATTTACGCCGCGGACCTGCTCACCAAGGACGAGACCCTGTCCGCGTGCGGCACGTCCGTCAGCATCGACATCCTCGACAAGCTGCCCTCCCCCTACGGACTGGTGCGCTACGGCGTCGCCCCGGACCACCCCCGGATCAAGCAGATCCAGGGGGCGCTGCACAAGATCCTGGACAAGCCCGAGGTCACCTTCTACGGCAACGTCGAGTACGGCGTCGACCTCAAGCTCGAAGACCTGCGCCGCCACTACGACGCGGTGGTCTTCGCGACCGGCAGCGACCGGGACCGCCCGCTGGACATCCCCGGCACCGACCTGCCCGGCAGCCACGGTGCCGCCGACTTCGTCTTCTGGTACGACTCCCACCCCGACGTCAGCCCGTCCTGGCACGTGGAGGGGACCAGCGTCGCCGTCATCGGCGCGGGCAACGTCGCCGTCGACGTCGCCCGGATCCTGGCCAAGGACGCCGACGACCTCCTTCAGACCGACATCACCGACAACGTCTACGAGGGTCTGCGCGCCAAGCGGATCACCGACGTGCACGTCTTCGCCCGCCGCGGCATCGCCCAGTGCAAGGCCACCCCGATGGAGCTGCGCGAACTGGACAAGCAGCCCGGTGTCGAGGTCATCGTCTACCCCGAGGACTTCGAGATGGACGAGGGCAGCGTCCAGGCCTGCGAGGCCTCCAACCAGGTCAAGACCAACGTCAAGATCCTCCAGAACTGGGCGATCCGCGACCGTCGCGGGGACGAGCACCGCCTGCACCTGCACTTCCTGCACCGCCCGGTGGAGATCACCGGCCAGGACCGGGTGAGCGGGCTGCGCACCGAGCGCATGGAACTGACCGGCGACGGCGGTGTCCGGGGCACCGGCGAGTACGTCGACCACGAGGTCCAGGCCGTCTACCGCGCCATCGGCTACCTGGGCTCGCCCCTGGTCGGTCTGCCCTTCGACGAGGAGCGCGGGGTGGTCCCCAACGCCGAGGGCCGCGTCCTGGACCTGGACGAGAACCCGATCGACGGCGTGTACGCCACCGGCTGGATCAAGCGCGGCCCGGTCGGCCTGATCGGCCACACCAAGGGCGACGCGCTGGAGACCGTCACCCACCTGGTGGCCGACCGCGATTCCCTCACCCCGGCCGCCGAGCCCGACCCCGTCGCCTTCAGGGCACTCCTGGAGGAGCGCGGTGTGCGGTACACCACCTGGGACGGCTGGCAGCGGATCGAGGCCCGCGAGGAGGAACTGGGTGCCGAGCGCGGGCGCAAGCGCCTGAAGCTGCGCACCCGCGAGGAACAGACCAGCATCGCACGCCAGGAGTAGATCCGGCGTGCGAGCTCCCCGGCCGGTCCCGCGCCCCTCTGCGGGGCCGGCCGCCCTCTTCCCCGATCCGGGTATCCCGTACCGTGACATTGCACATGTGTGTCGCCGCCGGTGGCAGGAACAACGGCGCGGCCGGATGGGTTAGAGTCACTGTTGGTCGGTGTGGTAGCAAGTGTCCCCCGGGCCTCAACAATTGCCTTCGCGGAATACCGCGTACGGCGTCCGCCCCACGGGGCGGGTGACCGTGCGGACAGGAGCCCCGTTGTGCCCCGCGCCGAGAGGCGACCGCCACGCCGGCCCTCAGCCTGGTGCCCCGCTCCCGCCCCGCGGCGGGAGCGGGGCATTCTGGTATCCCCAGCAGACGTAGCGAAGGATTCAAGGCGTGGACGAACGGTCCCCCCGGCAGCCGGACTCCTCCAGGCCGCCCGAAGACACCGACGACACACCGGCCCCGCCTGGGCGCCCCGGGAACCCCTACCGCATTCCGCAGCGGCCGGCGCCGGCCGAGGGTCCCACCGGCTTCGAGTACCCGCGCGCCGACACTCCCCCGCCCGCCGCGCCTCCTTCCCCGCCTCACCCGGTCCACGGCGGTCGGGACGACGCCGGAACCGCCGCCCACGGATGGGGCTCCGGCATACCGGAAGGCGGAACCCCCGGATGGCATCCGGGTGAGGAGCCGTCGGCCCGGCCAGACGCACCCGGGCCCGCCGTCGGCACCCCCCCACACGGCTGGCATCCCGGTGTCCCCGACGAGGACGCGGCCGCGTTCGGGGGGAGCCCCGGTCCGGGCATCCCCCATGACGGGGCCGCCGCCCACGGATGGCAGACCAGCCCCGCCGACGGCACCCCCGTCCCCTACCACCCCGGCCTCAGCGACACCCCCGCGCCGGGCTGGCACCCCGGCGGCTCCGACGAGGGCGAGACCACCCGCACCTGGTCGGCGGTTCCCGCGGACGGAGGCGGCCAGGGCGTGCCCGCCTACCAGGGCGGCGTCGCGGGCCCCGGGCCGGACGCCCCGCCCCCGGCCACCGGTCCGCAGCCGCCCGCGGCGGCCCCCGAGCGCCCCGCGGACGACTTCGACTTCCTCTACGGCGGCGGCCCCCCCGGGCCACGGGAACCCGGGGAACCCCTCGCCCCCGGCCAGGCCCCGCCCGGGAGACGCAGGTCGCGCCGCGGACTGCTGATCGGCGTCATCGCCGGAATCGCCGCTCTCGCCCTGGTCGGCGGTGGCGTGTCCTGGTTCGTGCTGACACGGCCCCAGCCCGAGGAGGCCCTCGACGCCTACGCGGCGGCGTGGGAGGAGCGCGACTACGCGGGCCTGGCCGCCGTGACCACCGGAGGCGACCCCGCCGCGGTCCTCGGAGGGATCGACGCGGGCCTGGGCCTGGAGGAGGTCCGGGTCGAGATCGGCGCGGCCACCGTCGACGGCTCGGCGGGCAGTGCGCCCTATGAGGTCACCGTGTCCATGCAGGGCTCCGGCGACTGGGGCTGGGAGGGCGAACTCCCCCTGGTGCGCCAGGACGGCGCGTGGCTGGTGGACTTCTCCCCCGGCGTCGCCTACCCCGGCCTCGGCGAGGGCCAGGTCCTGGCGCGCACCGCGGTCTGGGGCGAGCGGGGCAGCATCCTCGCCGCGGACGGCACCCCCATGGAGGGCCCGGACGTCTCCGGCACCCTGGCGATGATCGCCGGGTCCCTCGGCGAGGCCACCGAGGAGGACGTCGAACGGCTCGGCCCGGCCTACGGCGTGGGCGACACCATCGGCGTCTCCGGGCTCCAGCGCACCTACGAGGAGCGCCTCGCCGGGGAGGCCGCCACCACCATCCTGATGGTCGGCGCCGAGCAGGCCGAGGACCCCGCCTCCCTGGAGGCCACCGAGGAGAACACGGTGGCGACCCTGGACGGGGCCGACGGCCAGGACGTCGTGACCAGCTTCGACATGGCGGTGCAGAACGCGGCGGCCGACGCCGTCATCGGCTCCGACGACCCCGTCGGCATGGTCGCGGTCCGCGCCTCCACCGGTGAGATCCTCGCCGCGGCGAACGTTCCGGGCGGGTTCAACCGGGCCTTCGAGGGCCAGTACCCGCCGGGCTCCTCGCTCAAGATCATCAGCTACGTCTCGCTGCTGGACCAGGGGCTGGCCGCGGACTCCACCGTCGAGTGCCCCAAGGAGTACGACCCGGGCGGCTGGCCCTTCGTCAACGCGGGCGGGGGCGAGTACGGCACCCAGACGGTGACCGAGGCGTTCGCGACCTCCTGCAACACCGCCCTGGTGGCCGAGGTGACCCAGCGGCTGTCACCGCAGTCGCTCACGGCCACCGCCGAGCAGTTCGGGATGAACGCGCCGCTCGACATCGGCGTTCCCGCCTTCGAACCCAGTTTCCCCTCCCCCGAGGGCTCCGTCATGCTGGGCGCGCAGAGCATCGGCCAGGGCCACGTGCTCACCTCGCCCCTGCACATGGCGACGGTGCCCGCGGCGATCGCCGACGGGTCCTGGCGCCACCCTGTCCTGGTCACCGAACCCGCGCCGGAGGGCCTGCCGGAGCCGACCGCGCTCCCCAACGCCGCGGCCCTGCGGCCGATGATGCGCGCGGTGGTCACCGGGGGGACCGCGCAGGAGGCCGGGTTCCAGGGCGAGGTGTACGGCAAGACCGGCAGCGCCGAGTTCGGCACGCCCGAGGGCGAGGACGACGAACTGCCCACGCACGCGTGGATGGTCGGCTACAAGGGCGACATCGCCTTCGCCATCGTCGTCGAGGGCGGCGGTGGCGGCGGCTCGGTGGCCGGTCCGCTGGCGGCGGCGTTCACGAACGCGCTCTGACCGTGCGCACGCGGGGCGGGCCCCGCGCCGGGCCGGGCCGGCCTCGCGTGCGCACGGCGGTTCAGGGGCCGGTCGCCGGCTGGCCGCTCTCCGGTGCCGGGTCCACGGACTCGTTGGTCTGCGTCGCACCCGTCTGCGGGTCCGGCGGCGGACTCGGCGTGAGCACGAAGAGCAGGACCAGCAGCCCGGTGGTGGCGAGCGCGATGAGCGCGCACGCCACCCACGGTTTCCAGCCGCTGAGCCCGGCCTCGGCCGGGGCGTCGGGGTCGCCGGTACCGAAGGCCTCCAGGCGGCCGGCGAGATCCGGGTCCTCCGCGCTGAGCTGTCGCTCGATCTCCGCGAGGATTCTCCGCTCATGCTCTCTCAGGGACATGGCACCCTCCTCAGCCGCCGGGGGAAGGACTGTCATCACCGGGTGTTGTACAGTGTCCCCCGCGTCGGGGTGAGATATCCGGATTCCGCCGTTTTTCCTCGGCCGGATTCCCGGCACGCCCCTCCCAGCCCGGATCCTCTCCGGAGAGATCCCGCTCCTCAGGGCCGTGCGCCGCTCAGACCGGATAACACTCGACCTCGGCGGCCTTCACCCCGGCCCAGACCTCGGTGCCCCGGGACAGACCCAGGTCCGCCAGGGCTGCGGGGCTGATGTCGGCCGCGAGCGGAGCCGGTCCCGACAGCCTCACCCGCACCTGGTCGCCGAACCGCTCGATCCCCTCCACCGTGAGCCGCCACATGTTGCGCGGACTGCCGTGCGGGCGCTCGGAGTACAGCGCGACGGCCCTGGGCGGGAACGCGACGAGCACCTCGCCCGTGCACGGCTCGTGCGCACGCACCAGGACCGGTTCCGCACCCTTCGGCCCGCCCACGGTCACCGTGGTGCCCTCGGCGCTGCCCCGGAACAGGTTCAGGCCCACCAGGCGCGCGACATAGGCGGTCCGCGGACGCCGTGCCACCTCCGCGGGGGTTCCCTGCTGCACCACCCGGCCCGACTCGACCACCGCGAGCCGGTCGGCCAGGACCATGGCGTCCAGCGGGTCGTGGGTGACCAGGACCCCCGCACCCGCGAAGCCCTCCAAGAGGCGGCCGAGCCGCACACGGACGTCGACACGGGTTCCGGCGTCCAGGGCGGCCATCGGCTCGTCCAGCAGCAGCAACCGGGGGCGCACCGCCAGAGCCCGGGCGAGCGCCACCCGCTGGGCCTGCCCGCCCGAGAGCCGGTCCGGGCGCAGGCGCGCGCAGGCCTCCAGTTCCATGGCCTCCAGGAGTTCGGCGGCGCGGCGCCGCGCCGCCGCCTTGGGCACCCCCTGGCAGCGCGGCCCGAACGCGACGTTGTCCAGGGCGCTCATGTGGCGGAAGAGCAGGTAGTCCTGGAAGACCATGCCGACGGGGCGGTGCTCGACCGGGGTGGTGGTCCGGTCGCGGCCGTCGATGCGCACGTGCCCGCCCCCGAGCGGGAGCAGTCCGGCCAGGGCGCGCAGGGCCGAGGACTTGCCCGCCCCGTTGGGGCCGAGCAGTGCCAGGACCTCACCCGGGGCGACCTCCAGGCCGACGTCGAGGGAGAGGTCTCCGCGGGTGAGCCGCAGCCGGGCGTCGAGCACCGGCCCGCCGGCCGACTGCCGAGTGTTCAAGCCCACCTCCCGCGCAGTCCGGCCAGGACGGCCAGGGAGACGAGGAGCAGGATGAGGCTGAGGACCACGGCGGCCTCCGGGTCGCGCTGCATGGCCATGTAGACGGCCAGGGGCATGGTCTGGGTGGTTCCGGGGAAGTTCCCCGCGAAGGTGATGGTGGCCCCGAACTCGCCCAGGGCGCGGGCCCAGCACAGGGCCGCGCCCGCGCCGATGCCCGGCAGGACCGCGGGCAGGGTGATCCGGGCGAAGACGGTGGTGCGGTCGGCCCCCAGAGTGGCGGCGGCCTCCTCGTAGCGGCGGTCGGCGCCACGCAGTGCGCCCTCCACGCTCACCACCAGGAACGGCATCGCCACGAACACCTGCGCGATGACGACGGCGGCCGTGGTAAAGGGCAGAGTCAGCCCGAACCAGGCGTCGAGGTGGCGGCCGAGCAGGCCGTTGCGGCCCAGGGACAGGAGCAGGGCCACACCGCCGACCACGGGCGGGATGACCAGGGGGACGGTGACCAGGGCTCGCAGCAGGCGGCGGCCGGGGAACTCGGTCCGGGCCAGCAGCCAGGCCAGCGGCACGCCCAGGAGCAGGGAGACGGCCGTGGCGGCGGTCGCCGTGGACAGCGACAGCCACAGGGCGGACAGCACCTCCGGTTCGGTCAGTCGCGCGCCCATCGTGGTCCAGGGGGCGCGCAGCAGCAGACCGGCCAGGGGCAGAACCAGGAAGGCGATACCGGCCAGGGCGGGGACCAGAAGGATCCAGGGCGGGCGGCCGCGGCGGGCGCTCAGCCCGCGGCGGGCGGGGGGAGCGGCCGCGCCGGTCACGGCGTGCCGAACCCGGCGTCGGCGAGCACGCCGGAACCGTCCTCGGAGAGCACCAGGTCGACCCAGTCGGCGGCCAGGTCCGGGGTGTCGGTGCCGGCGAGCACCGCGACGGGGTAGTCGTTGACCGCCGCGGCGGACTCGGGGAAGTCGATGCCCTCGACCGCGCCCCCGGCCGCGGCGA
This sequence comes from Nocardiopsis sp. LOL_012, assembly GCF_048060475.1. Lineage (NCBI taxonomy): Bacteria > Bacillati > Actinomycetota > Actinomycetes > Streptosporangiales > Nocardiopsidaceae > Nocardiopsis > Nocardiopsis sp. LOL_012. The sequence goes on from NZ_JBHMIV010000013.1 coordinate 18,478, forward strand.
CGTCGGTGGCGTAGACGAGTCCGGCGTCGACCTCGCCCAGTTCGACCTTGGTCAGGACGGCGCGGACGTCCTCCTCCAGGGTGACCGGGGTGATCCCGACGCCGGCCGCGCCGGTGGCGGCGGTGGTGGCGGCACCGCAGGGGACCTCGGGCGCGCACAGGGCCGTGGCCACCGACTCGTCGGCCAAAGAGGCCAGGTCCGCCACCCCGGCGGGGTTGCCGGGGGGTACGGCGATGCGCAGGGTGTTGGTGGCGAAGACCGCACCCGCTGCACCGTGGTCGGCCGCCCACGCGGGGTCCAGTCCGGCGCCGTCGACGACCAGGGCCATGGTGCCGGTGTCGGCGGAGGCGAACACGTCGGCGGGGGCGCCGGAGTTGATCTGGGCGGCCAGGGCGCTGCTGCCCGCGAAGGCCAGTTCGACCTCCGCTCCGGGGTTGCGGGTCTCGAACTCCTCGGCGAGGGCGGTGAAGACGTCGGTGAGGGAGGCGGCGGCCAGGACGGTGAGGGTCCCCTCCGCCCTTGCGTCCTGGCCGGCGGAGCAGGCGGTCAGGGCCAGGAGGGCGGCGGTGAGGAGCGCCGTGCGGCGCGGGCTGCGGGGGCGGGGCTCAGGCATGGCGGTCTCCGGCGGTCTCGACGACGACGCTGGTGGACTTGACGACCGCCGTGGCCAGGGCCCCCACCCGCAGACCGAGTTCGTCGGCGGCCTCGCGGCTCATGAGGGAGACCACCCGGTGGGGTCCGGCCTGGATCTCCACGCACGCCATCACGCCGTCGCGTTCGACGCTGGTGACCAGGCCTCGGAAGCGGTTGCGCGCGGAGGAGGCCGTGCGTGCGGGGTCGTCCTCGGGGGCGGCGCGCAGGTGCCGGGCGAGTTCGACGCCGTCGAGCGTGCGGTGGCCCGACGCGTCGCGGGCGGCGGCGAGGCGGCCGGAGTCGGCCATGCGGCGGACCGTGTCGGCGCTGACGCCGAGGATCGCCGCCGCCTCGCTGATCTGATAGGTCGGCATGGCGGAACCGTACCACTGGAATGTGCGATATCCAGAAGCACGTATGCCTCGCTTCAGCCAATGGCACTGACGGTCAGGCATCGCTACTGCGATCTCTTCAGCGGCGGGTGGCCCCGTCATGACCCGTTCTTGGGCGAACCGGTACCCGCCACAGGCGCACGCTGGGTAGTGGGGCCACCCGTTCAGAAGGCGGCCCGAACCCGACGAGGGAGGCCTGCCATGTCCGCCCGTCAGAGCTTCTTCGACGCAGACACGCTCAAGCGCGCCGTGGCGTCCGGCGACGCCGACACGCTGGTGGCGCAGTTCTCCGACGACGCCGAGATGGAGATGATCGACCAGCGCACCCCGCCCAGCGCCCCAACCGTGCTGCGCGGCCGCGAGGCCATCGGGCAGACCATGCGGGAGCTGTTCTCCAGGGACATGACGCACGAGGTGCTCCAGTGCGTCGTTCAGGGGGACCACGCCGCCTACACCGAGCGCTGCTCCTACCCGGACGGCAACAAGGTCATGAGCATGACGATGCTGGACCTGCGGGACGGGCGCATCGTCCACCAGTCGACCGTGCAGGCCTGGGACGAGGGGCACCCGGCCCGCCCCGAGGCCGGTGACTTCTCGGCCCCGGCCGACAGCCAGGAGATGGAGCTGGCCCGTGTCGACACCGTCAGCGTCGGCGGGATGAACGTCATCCGCATGGCCCTCGAACCGGGCTGGCGCTGGTCCGAGCACATGAAGGAGGGTGCGGGCACCGATCTGTGCATGAAGGGCCACTGTGCGTTCATCGAGTCCGGCACGCTGTGCTGCCGGATGGGCGACGGCACCGAGATCACGTTCGAGGCGGGCCAGGTGGCGTCTGTGCCGCCCGGCCACGACGGATGGGTCGTGGGCGACGAGGCCGTGGCCCTCATCGACTGGAAGGCCGGCAACTGACCCGCGTTCTTCGAACCTCCGCCGGCCCCATGGGCGCCCCGCCGCACCCTGGGGCGTGGCACCGCGTTCGAAGAAGGGCCCTAGGCTCGGCGGGCCGTGTGCACGGTGGTCGCCGAGATCAGGAAGGCGTCCGTGCGCCGCAGGATCCCGGCGGGGTCGTCGGGGGCGGCCAGGCGCTTGAGCGTCGCACGATCCCCCTCGTCGAGGCGGTCGTCGAGCGCCTCGGCGAACCGGCTGAGGCGGATGTGCAGGTAGGTGCGCGCTTCGGACCCCAGCGGGGCCTGGTACTCGGTGAGGAAGGTCCGCGACCCGGACGGGGCCGCTCCGGTGCGGGCGAGCATCGCGGGCCAGTCCTCCACCACGGGCACCGATCCGGGCAGGTCGGCACGCATGTCCGCGAAGAGGTCCTCATGCAGGGCTTCCAGCCGTGCCTGGAGCCCGGGCCGGCCGATGCCGATGTCGCGCGGCAGGCAGCGCAGGGACAGCCCGCGTTCGGCGACCGCGAGCAGCCCGCCGGGGCGCAGCACCGCGGCGAGCCCGTCCAGCGCCGCCTGCTGGTCCCCGACGTGGTGGACCGCGTGGCTCGTCCACACCAGGTCCGCTTCGCCGAGCGCGGCCATGTCCTCGGGCAGGTCGGCCCTGAGAGTCCCCACCCGGCCGGCGAGGCCCTCGTCGGCCGCACGGGCGCGGACGCGCTCCAACAGCGCCGGGGACTGGTCCACGGCGACCGCTTCCGCGGAGGGGAAGCGCCGGGCCAGCAGGCACGTGGCCACACCGGGTCCGCTGCCCACGTCGAGCAGGCGGCGTACCGGTGCGTCGCCGACGCCGAGCAGCCCGCCCATCCAGTCGGCGGCGGCCTCCAGGTAGGGGCGGTGCAGCCGCGCCTCAAGCTCCAGATGGGTGCTCATGGCGTCCCAGTCGGCACCGCCGTGGTGGTGGTGCTCGGGTGCGCCGTGGTCGTGGTGGTGCTCGTGTGTGCTCATGCGGGCCTGCCCTGATCGTGGTAACGCCCCTGCCGGGGCGGTGGGGCACCACTGTGCGCACGGCCCGCGCCGGGAGGCAATCACCGTTGCCGGACCGGCAAGCCCCCTTGCCAGAGTCGGCCCCGGAGGGTGGGATGGGCCGCGTGTCCAGCGAACCGAGTATCGACAGCACCCTGTCCGGGGTGGGGCCCCGGCTGCGGAGGGCCCGCACCGAGCGCGGCCTCACCCTGGCCGCACTGTCCGAGGCCACCGGTATCTCCACCAGCACCCTGTCACGCCTGGAGTCCGGGCGGCGCCGCCCCACCCTCGAGCTCCTGCTCCCCATCTCCCAGGCCCACCAGGTGCCCCTGGACGAACTGGTCGGCGCCCCCGAGGTCGGCGACCCCCGGGTGCGGCTCACCCCGGTCCACGCACACGGCGGCACCGCGATCGCGCTGACCCGCTCCCCCGGGTCGCCCAGGGCCTACAAGATGGTCCTGCCCCCGCGGCGGAGCGCACCGGATCCGCGCACCCACGAGGGCTACGAGTGGTTCTACGTGCTCTCCGGCCGGGTGCGCCTGGTACTGGCCGACCACGACCTGGTCCTGGGGCCCGGCGAGGTCGCCGAGTTCGACACCCGGCTCCCCCACTGGTTCGGTTCCGCCGGTGAGGAGCCCGCGGAGATCCTCAGCCTCTTCGGCCCCCAGGGCGAGCGCCTCCACGTGCGGGCACGTCCCAAACGGCGCGACCCCGCCGGACCCGGGCGCTGACGGTGCCGCGCTCCGTCACCGCCTGCGGTTAGCGTGGCCGTGCACGCACGAACGATCACACGAGGAGCACGACATGCACCAGAGCCCACGGGCCGAGCCCCTGACCGACGCCGAGCCCGGTTCCTGGGACCGGATTCTGCCCCTGCTGGAGGCGGAGCCCGGAACGTCCTGGCTGACGGTGACGGGCAAGGACCGGCCGCCGCACACCCGACCGCTGCTGATGGTGTGGTCCTCGGGCCGGCCCTGCTTCGCCTCGGGCGAGGACACCGCCAAGGCGCGGCTGCTGTCGGCGTCCCCCCAGGCGAGCCTGGCCTTCCAGGCAGCCGGACTGGACGTGGTGGTCGAGGGGACCGTCCTGCGGCTGGAGGAGCACGAGCGCGTCCGACGGGTCGCCGACGCCTACGCGAAGGCCTACGGGTGGGCCCCGCACGCCGAGGGCGCCCTCCTCACCGGCGCGGAGGGCGCCCCGACCGCCGGGCCGCCGCCGTACGCGGTGTACACCGTCGTGCCTACGACGGTCTACGCCTTCCCCTCCGACGAGGCGCCGTGCGGCCCCACGCGCTGGCGTTTCGATCCGTGAGGGCTGTGTCCGCGACCACGCTATTTGCGCTACCGTCCTGGTGAGGAACCCACCGGGTTGGGTAGATACCCGGCGATTCCCACCCCCGTGGGCCGTCGAAAGGGTCGGCCCACTTCCCCCAGGAGGCACCAAGTGCGCACCAGTATCGTCCTCTCAGTCCTCGTCGTGCTGTGGCTGGTCATCGGCATCTTCGCCGCCTTCCAGCGCGGGTACTTCAGCGCGGAGGAGACCAATTGTTCGTCCCTGGGCAGCACCGTGGTGACCATCTTCGTCGGACCTCTCAACTACTTCGGGGTCAACCCGACCGTCGAGTGCCCGCCGGTCCCCCAGCCCTCGGAGTGACCCCGCCTCCGGCCGCCTCGGACAGCCCGGGGCGGCCGGAGCGCTGATCCCCCAACCGCGTCCACGGATGCGCCGGGAACCGCGCCCGTGGCCTGTCGGCGGACCTGGGCACGCGGCCGTGCCCGCGGCCAGGCCGGGAACGGCGTACACGAGGTGGTCGAGGCTGCGGGGGGAAGTCCATGGCGGCCCTTCCTTGCTTCCTCGTCGCTGGGCGTCGAGCCGCCCGTCCTGGCACAGGCCATGCGATGATCCCATGAATCGCACCCGGCTTGAGCTGCGAGTCCCTCCCGGCGCGCACCGGGAGGCGTACGCCGCACGCCCGCGGGCATCTATCGCGGTAGGGCGGCACCCCCGCCGCGCCGGGAACCGACCGCCACGGCCGCTGGGAGGCCACCCGATGCACGTGAAGGACCTGGAGGAGATCCGCGCGGACATGGCCGACACGGTCGGCGGCAAGGCCGCCGGGCTCGGCGAGATGCTCGCGGCGGGCGAACGCGTGCCGCCCGGGTTCTGCCTGACCACCGAGGCGTACACCTCCGGTCGGCTCCCCGAGGCCGAACTCGCCGCCGCCTACGGGCGCCTGGGCGGCGGACCGGTAGCGGTGCGCTCCAGCGCCACCGCCGAGGACCTGCCCGGCGCCAGTTTCGCCGGCCAGCAGGACACGGTCCTGGACGTGGAGGGGACCGAGGAGCTGTTCGCGGCGGTGCGCCGGTGCTGGGCCTCGCTCGACACCGAACGCGCGGACGCCTACCGCGCCTGGGCGGGCACCGACCGCGCGGACACCCGCATGGCGGTGGTCGTCCAGCGCATGGTCGGCTCCGCGGTGGCCGGGGTGATGTTCACCGCCGACCCACTCACCGGACGGCGCTCGGCCACGGTCGTCGACGCCGCCCCCGGTCCGGGGACCGCCGTCGTCGACGGCAGTACCACCGCCGACCACTACGTGCTGGACGACGGCGCCCCCGCCGCCTCCTGGGGCGGGTGCCTGACCGCCGCGCGCCTGGAGGAGCTGCGCGCGGCGGGCCGACGGCTGGCCGCCCGCCTCGGCTCACCGCAGGACGTGGAGTGGGCCTACGACACCGACGGGGTGCTGTGGCTGCTGCAGTCGCGGCCCGTCACCACGCTCTTCCCCCTGCCGCCCGCCACCGGTGGCGGGACCCGCGTGTACATGGAGGGCGGACACATGCAGGGCATGCTCCGCCCGTTCACCCCGATGGGGATGGACGCCTTGACACGGCTGATGGAACAGGCGTTCGCCCGCGCGGGCGTGGAGGACGACGCCCGCACGGGGGCCTTCGTCATGGCGCCCATCGGCGGACGCCTGTACATGGACCTGACCGGCTTCATGCGCAGCGCGTGGGTCCGCGGTCGGCTCCCTGCCGCCATGGAGCTCTACGGTCCCCAGGTCAGGCGCGGCGTCGAATACCTGTTGGACGACCCGAGGTTCGCGCCGCGCCCGGGTCTGGGGCTGCCCGTCCCCGCGTCCACCGCCCTCAGGCTCACCGCGCGGACGCTCCCGCGCGCCCTGGCGGGCATCGGCGCGGCCCTGGCCCGGCCGGAGAGGGCACGGGAGAGGGCCGCACGTGCGATCGAGGAGCTCCGGGAGCAGGGCGGACCGGCCCCGGAGGCCACCACCGCCGAGCGGCTGGCCTTCGTCACCGAGGAGTCCTGTACCGCCGTCATCGGCCCCCAACTGTGGCGGGTGGCCTGGGCGACCTACGGCGCGCTCATCCTCCAGATGCTCCCCGCCACCCTGCTGCACGGCCTGGCGGACGAGGAGGAACTGGAGACCGTGCTGGGCGGGATGCCGCACAACGTCACCACTGAGATGGACCTGGCGCTGTGGCGGGTCTCCCGCGGCGCCAGGGAGCACGGCCGCCTGTTCCTGGACACCGACCCGGCCGAGCTCGCCTCGCTGTACCGCCGCGGGGCCCTCCCCGAGATCGGGCTCTCCGCGTTCCTGGACCAGTACGGCCACCGGGCCGCCGCCGAGGTCGACATCGGCCTGCCGCGCTGGGCCGAGGACCCCTCCCCGCTGTTCGCGACGATCGCCAACTACCTGCGGGTGGTCGACCCCGGCCAGGCCCCCGACCGCCGGTTCGAACGGGCCGCGGTGCGGGCCCGCCGGAAGATGAGCGAGTTGTCGCTGCGCGGCCGCGCCCTGCGCCCGGTGCGCGGCCGGATCGCCGCCCTGGCCATGCGCCGCTCGCGTGAGCTCACCGGCTGCCGGGAACTGGCCAAGTTCGCCTGGCTCATCCCCTTCGCCGAGCAACGCCGCCAACTGCTGCTCATCGGCCGGGACCTGCACCGGCAGGGCCTGCTGGAGGAGCCTGGCGACATCGTGTTCCTGCGGTTGGCGGAGGTCGGCACCGCCGTCCACGAAGCGGCCGACCACCGGGCCCTGGTCGCTGAGCGGCGCGCCGATTACGGGCGGGAGTCGCGCCGCGGGCGCGTGCCCCCGCTGCTGCTGTCCGACGGCACCGACGTGGAGGCCGTGCTGCCGCGTCCCCCGGCGGAGGAGGGCACACTGGTGGGGACGGCGGGCGCCGCGGGCCGGGCCACCGGCCGAGCGCGGGTGGTGCGCGACCCCGCCGGGGCGCGTATCGAGCCCGGCGAGATCCTGGTCGCCCCCACCACCGACCCGGGGTGGACACCGCTGTTCATGACGGCGGCGGGCGTGGTGACCGAGACCGGGTCGCCGGTCGCGCACGGGCCGACCGTGGCCCGCGAGTACGGGATCCCCGCGGTGATCTGCGTGCGCGACGCCACCCGCGAGATCGCGACCGGCCAGTTGATCACGGTGGACGGCACCGCCGGCACGGTGGTCGTGGAGCCGGGAGAGGACGCGCGGGGGTAGGGACGCGTTGGGAGACGAATCCACACATTACGCCGTTCACCTGCACTGATACCCGCAGGGTGGCTATGTTGCCGCCATGCCCTCATTCGAACACGAGTTTCCGGTCGACCTGATCCGGAACGATCCGGCCTTCGCCGCCGAGCTCCTCCAGGAGGTCACCGGCGTGCCGCTCCCCGAGCACACCCGTGTGCGCTGTGGCGCCGCCGAGGCCACGAGCACGGCGATCGCACACCTGACCTCGGACAACGTCGTGGTGTGCGAACGTCCGCCCCTGCCGCGCGAAGGCGACGACCCGGTGCCGGTGCTGGCAATCGTCACCGAGCCCCAGCGAGGCTGGGACAGCCGCAAGCCCTACAGTTGGCCCGCCTACGTCGCCAACATCAGGCACCGGCTCCGGTGCCCGGTCGCCCTGCTGGTGCTGACGCCCGACACTCCCCTGGGTCTGCGCTACAGCAAGCCGATCGATCTGGGCTGCGGAGAGATCCGGCCGACGGTGCTGGCCCTGGACACCCTCGAACCGGTGACCGACCACCGGGTCGCCAAGGAACGACCCGTGCTGACGGTCCTGGCCATGGCCTCCAACCCGACCGAGGACCGGGCGGCCCTGGAGGCCCTCTTCACGGCGCTGAGGAGCCTCGATACGTCGGCGTCCTCGTTGTACTCTGACTACGTGCTCGCGGCGCTGTCGGCCGCAGCCCTGGGATCTCTGGAGGAGATCATGAAACTGCGCGACTACGAGTTCAGGACCGAGTTGATCGGGCGCCCCTTCCGCGAGGGGCAGGCCAAGGGCAAGGCCGAGGGCATGTCCGACGCCATCCTGGGGATTCTGGACGAGCGGGGCGTCGAGCTCTCCCCCGAGGTCCGCGACCGGATCACCTCCTCGGCCGACCCCGACGAACTGAGGCGCTGGGTCCGCCGCGCCGCGAGGGCGACCAGGGCCGAGGACCTGTTCACCTGACCGGGCCGCCCGGTCCGGGGTCCGGTCCGCTCCGTGCGGACCGGACCCCGAGCCGGCCGGGGAGCCCCTACTTGCCGATGTCCTGGCCGTTGCGCTGCCAGATGCACACCACCGACGGGCGGGGGAAGTCGCCGTCGGGCCAGGTGCTGGTGGGTGCGTCGAACGTGCCGTTGTCACCGGGGTGCTGCGGCCCCAGGAACACGGTCTTGTTGTCGGGGGTGATGAACGGTCCGCACGCCTCGGCCCGTACGGGGACCGTCGCGAACGTCTTGAGCTCGCCCCGGTAGCGGCCCTCCACCGGCACCGCGTGCAGCGCGTCGGCGTAGCCCATGCTGCCGGGCTGGCCGTCGGTGGAGATCCACAGGTTGCCGTCGGCGTCGAAGGTGAGGTTGTCGGGGGCCGAGATCGGCATCACCTTGGACTTGTCGTAGCCCGCGAAGTAGGTGTCGTCGTCCTCGGGGTCGCCGCACACGATCGGCACGTTCCAGTCGAAGGAGGTCGCGGCGGCGTCGCCGCCGCTCTCGACGATCTCCAGGATGTGGCCGTAGCGGTTGGGGCCTCGCGGGTTGGGCTCGTCGGCCTGGCCGGGCTCTCGGGCGGAGTTGTTGGTCAGGGCGCAGTAGACCTTGCCGGTGACCGGGCTGGCCTCGAAGTCCTCGGGCCGGTCCATCTTGGTGGCGCCGACGGCGTCGGCGGCCAGGCGGGTGTGGACGAGGACCTCGGCGACGCTGAACCCGTCGACGAAGCTCTCGGTGTCGGTGCACAGCGCGATCCACTCGCCGGAGCCGTCGAAGGCACCGTCGGAGGGCAGGGCCCCGGTACCGTCGATCTCCTCGGCGGGGCTGTTGCCGGTCAGTTTGGCCACGTACAGCGTGCCCGAGTCGAGCAGACCCGTGTTGTGGCGGCGCCGCCCGCGGATGTAGCGCTCGGCACTGACGAACTTGTACATGTAGTCGAAGCGCTCGTCGTCACCCATGTAGACGGCGACGCGGCGGTCGTCGGTCAGCCGGGTGGTGGCGCCCTCGTGCTTGAAGCGGCCCAGCATGGTGTGCTTGACGGGCGTGGAGTCGGGGTCGAGCGGGTCGATCTCGACGATGTAGCCGAAGCGGTTGGCCTCGTTGGGGTGCTTGGACAGGTCGAAGCGCTCCTCGACCCGCTCCCAACGGCGGTAGGACGGCGAGGTGGACAGGCCGTACCGGTCGGTCTCGGGGGTACCGGGGGCGGAGCCGAAGTACTGGTGGAAGTTCTCCTCGGCGGTGAGGAAGGTGCCCCACGGCGTCATGCCGCCCGCGCAGTTGTTGAGCATGCCCAGCACCTCGGTGCCGGAGGGGTCGGCCTCGGTGCGCAGCAGCTCGTGGCCGGCGGCCGGGCCGCTGAGCCTCATGGGGGTGGAGGTGGTGATGCGGCGGTTGAAGCGGCGGCGGCCCTCGGCCAGCTTCCACTTGCCGCTGTTCCTGCCGCCCCGGCCGCGGCCCCGGCCCCGGCTGTCACGTTCCAGTTCGACCAGCGAGCCGCCGTGCGCCGCCATGGCGATGCGGATGTACTCGGTGTCGGCGGTGGCCGGGTCGGTGTACCCGGGGAACATGATGTTCTCGTTGGTGTACTCGTGGTTGACCCACAGCAGGGCCTTGTCGTCGCCCATCTCCAGGAAACCGACGTAGTCGCAGTTGTAGCCGAACTGCTGCGCCTGGGCCTGGGCGGTCTGGTTGCGGACGTCGAACTCGGGGGCGCCGGGCAGGACCGGGTCGCCCCAGCGGACGACGACGTGCTGGTCGTAGCCGTGGGGGACGGTGACCTTGTCGTCGTTGTTGGGCGACACGCTGCGGAACTCCAGGCGCGGATCGCGGCCGTGTCCGTGTCCGCCACGGTCCCGGTCCGCGTGGGCGGGGGCCAGGGCGGCGAACCCGAAGGCGCTCGCTCCGGCGGTGACGGCGCCGGCGCGCAGCGCCGCGCGGCGGTCGACGACCTTCTGGAAGATGTCGCCGAAGTAGGCGTTGCCGCTGGTGTTGGGGGCGGGGTGGAAGCAGGCGTCACCGCAGCGCAGGACACACGTCGCACGCGAGCGGCCGCCGCCGACCAGGTCGGTCAGCGGCAGCAGTCGACGGCGGGGCGCGGATTCGGACACGCGTTCTCCTCAAGGATGGTGGCTGCCCCGCGTCCCGCCGTGGCGGGGGTCCAGCCGGGCGCGGGGTCGGAGCGGATATGACCGGTGGGTAACCGCCGGTCGGTCTCGACCCTGGCCGAGGTTTCACACGCACGAGTGAAACCGGAGTGAACGCCCTCACAACTCCCGGGCACCGGCATCGGCATCGGCATCGGCACCGGTCTCCCACCAAGCGGCGGACACCCCGGACCGGCACTGCGGGCGACAATACGACAACAGAGAGTACCGCCCCTGGCTAGGATGCCGCGCACCTGCGGCCCGCCCGGGAGGGCCCCGCCCCTACCGGCCGCTCACGCGCTCGGGCCGCACGTAGACGACCACGCGGGTCTCGTCCGGGCTGTGCCAGGGATAGTCCTTACCGAGGTACTTGCGCGACATCGCGTCGATGAAGGCCTTGTCCGGGTCATCCTCCACCCGGTCCACCACACCGCGCACCTCCACGTACATGTAGGGGTCGTCGGGGTCCACGGCCGAGACCGCGACGCGCCCGTCGCGCCGGAGGTTGCGCAGCTTCTGCCGCGTGGTGGTCTGACTGAATTTGAGGAACTCGCCGTCCCAGTCCACCCACACCGGGCTGCTGTGCGGCTCGCCGCCGGGGCCGAGCGTGGCCACGTGCCCGAAGGAGGGCTTGCGCAGGACGTCCTGTTGGCGTTCGGTGATCATCTCGCTCCTGGGGAATCGACTGGTCCGAGTACACCACCGCGCCGCGCGCCGGGACCGGCGCGACACGGGGCGGCGGCACACCGTTCGACGGCCGCACGGGATACCGGCGTGGAGACTCGCGCCCGGCGGGCCGCACTGGCACGATCGGCGCCGGTGCCGTGCGAGGAAAGGGTGACGGGTGGCCGAACTGATCGTGTTCGCCGGGCTCCTGGTGGGCTACGCGCTCGTCTCGGGGCTCACGCGGGGCACGTCCCTGACCGCCCCGATGGTGTTCACCGCCGGAGGCCTGGCCATCGCGGCCGCCAGCCACGGACAGGCGTGGGCCGAAATGACGGGGGCGGCCGTACGCGCGCTGGCCGAGGCGGCGCTGGCACTGGTGCTGTTCACCGACGCGGCCCGCATCGACCTGAGGGCGCTGCGCCGCGAGTACCACCTGCCGCTGCGGCTGCTCGCGGTGGGCATGCCGGTGGGGATCGTCCTCGGAACGGTGGTCGGGTACGGCCTCCTGCCGGGGTTCGGCTTGGTGGAGGCGGCGCTGCTGGCGGCCGTCCTGGCCCCGACCGACGCGGCGCTGGGGGCGGCGATGATCTCCGACCGGCGCCTGCCCGTCCGGGTCCGCCAGAGCCTCAACGTGGAGAGCGGCCTCAACGACGGCATCGCACTGCCCGCGGTGATGGTCCTCGCCGCCCTGGCCGCCGCCGAGGAGGGGACGTCCGGTTCGGCGTTGTCGTGGGCCGGGTTCACGGCACAGCAGATCGGGATCGGCGTGGCCGTGGGGGCCGCTCTGGGCGGGCTCGGCGGGTGGGCGCTCACCCGGGCCGACGCCAGAGGATGGATCAGCGCCACCCATCGCCCCCTGTTCCCCATCGGTGTCACCGTCCTGTCCTACCTGGGCGCCGACGCGGCTTCGGGCAGCGGGTTCCTGTCCGTGTTCGTCGCGGGTCTGGTCTTCGGTGCGTCGGCCCGGGGGCACCGCGACCTGGTGCACCGGTTCGCCGAACGCGAGGGCGAGCTGCTCACCATGCTGACCTTCACCGTGTTCGGTGCGGTGGTCATCGGTCCGGTGCTCGGGCGGGCCGACGGGTGGTCGGTGCTCTACGCCGTGCTGGCCCTGGCCGTGGTGCGGCCCGCCGCCGTGGCGGTGGCCACCGTCGGCGCGCGGCTGCGCCTGGAGACGGTGTGCTTCCTGGGCTGGTTCGGGCCGCGCGGGCTGGCCTCGATCGTGTTCGCGCTGCTCGTGGTGGAGGAGAGCGGCGTCGCCGCCGCCGACCGGATCATGCTGGTCGGCGGTGTGACGGTGCTGATCAGCGTGTATGCGCACGGCGTCACCGCCGCGCCCTGGTCACGTGGGTTCGCGGGCCGCGCGGCCCGCTACGACCCGGCCTCGCCCGAGCACCGGGACGTCACGGTGCACCACTATCGGTGGCACGGGCCCAGGGGGCAGGACGGCGCGTGAGTCACAGGCTCCGGCCGCCGCGGCCGACGGGGACGACCATCGGCCCGCCCGCCACGGGGTCCTCCACCACCACGGCCTCCAGCCCGAACGCCTCCGCCAGCAGCTCGGGGGTGAGCACCTCGGCGGGAGGGCCGCAGGCCACCACCGCTCCGTCGCGCATGGCGATGATCGTGTCCGCGTAGCGCGCGGCCATGTTGAGGTCGTGCAGCACCATGACGATGGTGCGGCCGCCCTGCCGGTGCAGTTCGCGGACCAGGTCCAGGACGTCCACCTGGTGCACCAGGTCCAGGAACGTCGTCGGCTCGTCCAGCAGGAGCAGGTCGGTGCCCTGCGCCAGCACCATGGAGATCCACGCCCGCTGGCGCTGGCCCCCCGACAGCTCGTCCAGCGGTGTGTCCGCCAGCTCCAGCAGCCCGGTCTGGGCCAGTGCGTCGGTGACCGCGCCCTGATCGTCGCCGGACCACTGCCGGTACCAGCGCTGGGCCGGGTGGCGCCCCCGGGCGACCAGGTCGGCGACGGTCAGCCCGTCGGGCGCGGTGGGCTGCTGTGGCAGGATGCCCAGTACCTGGGCGACCTGGCGGGTGGGGGTCCGGTGGATGTCGCGCCCGTCGAGTTCGACGACGCCGGCCCGGGGCCGCATGAGCCGGCCCAGGGCCCGGAGCATGGTGGACTTTCCGCACCCGTTGGGGCCGATCACACAGGTGATGGTGCCCTCGACGATGTCGGCGTCCAGACGGTCGACGATCGTGCGTTCGTCGTAGGCCAGGGTGAGGCCGCGGGCGGAGAGCCTGGCGGCGGCCCCCGCCGTGTGGGAGGCCGGAATGTCGACGTGTGCGGTGCTGCCGGGTGAGGTGGTCACGCCTGGGCCTTTCGGTTTCCGCGGACGAGCAGGTGGATGAGGTAGAGGGCGCCCAGGCTGCCGGTGACCACGCCCACGGGGAGCTGGATGGTGGGGAACAGGTTCCGCGCCAGCAGGTCGGCACCGCAGGTCAGGACGGCCCCGACCAGTGCGGACAGCAGGACCGGCGGGCGGGGGGCGCGGGCCAGGCGCAGGGCGATCTGGGGTGCGGCCAGGGAGACGAACAGGATAGGGCCTGCGGCCGAGGTCCCGAAGGCGGCGAGCAGCACGGCGAGCGCGAGCAGGACGGTGCGGCTGCGCTCCACGCGCACGCCCAGGCCGCGGGCCACGTCGTCGCCGTAGGCCAGGGCGTCCAGTGTGCGTGCCATGACCAGGACGGCGGGCAGGCACAGGGCCAGGGCCAGGGCGACGGGGACGGTGTCCGGCCAGGTGCGCATGGTGAGGCTGCCCGCGATCCACACCATCGCGCGGCCGGTGTCGGTGACCTCGCCGAGGGTGAGCATCCACAGGGTGACGTTCATCAGTACGGCGGACAGCCCCACCCCCACCAGGAGCAGCCGGTATCCGTCCACGCCCGAGCGCCAGGCCAGGCCGTAGCACAGCGCCCCGGCCAGTAGCCCGCCGATCAGGGCCACGGCGGGGACGCCGAGGTCGGCGGCGGGGCCGGTGACGATGCCGTAGCTGCCGGCGAAGGCCATCACGGCGACCACGCCGGCGCTGGCGCCGTGGGTGACGCCGAGCAGGTCGGGGCTGGCCAGGGGGTTGCGCATGAGGGTCTGGGTGACGGCGCCGGCGGCGGCCAGGGCGGCCCCGGCCAGCAGGCCCGTCACGATACGGGGCATGCGCACCCGCCAGATGGTGAAGTGGTGCTCGTCGTCGGTTCCCACGACGGTGGCCCACACCTGGGCCACGGAGACCTCCATGTCGCCCATGGCGAGGTTGAGGCCCACCAGGACCAGCCCCGCCAGGAGGGTCAGGAGGGCGGCGGTGATCAGCCGGGGGCGCAGTGGGAGCGCGGCCGGGCCGAGCCGCAGGGCGCGCACGGGGAGGCGGGCGGGGGTGTGGGCGCCGGTCCGGGGTTCGGTGGCGGTGGGGGCGGAACTCATAGGGAGAGCAGTCTCCTGCGTCGGACGACGTAGATGAAGAAGGGGGCCCCCAGCAGGGCGAGCACCACGCCGACCTGGAGTTCTCCGGGCGGGGCCAGGAAGCGGCCGACCACGTCGGCGCTCATGAGCAGGACGGCGCCGAGCAGGGCCGAGTAGGGCAGCAGCCAGCGGTGGTCGGGGCCGACCATGCCCCGGGCCAGGTGCGGAACAATCAGGCCGACGAAGGCGATGGGGCCGCAGGCGGCCACGGTCACGCCGGTGAGCAGGGTGATGGCGGCCAGGCCGGTGGCCCTGGCCCATCCGACCCGGAAGCCCAGGGCGCGGGCGGTGTCCTCGCCCAGGGCCAGGGCGTTGAGGGCGCGGGCGTTGGCTAGGGCCAGGGCGACGCCCGCGGCCACGAAGGGGAGCATCTGGCCGATGATCGAGGGGGCGCGTCCGGTCAGCGAGCCCACCCGCCAGAACCGGAAGTTCTCCATGGTGTCCTGGTCCAGCAGGACGATGCCCGAGACCAGGGAGTACATCAGCCAGCTCACCGCGGTCCCGGCCAGGGCCAGTGTGATGGGTGTGGGGCCCCGGCCGGGCACCGATCCGATGAGGTAGACGACGACGGCCGCGGCGCCGCCGCCGACCAGTGCGAGCCAGGCCTGGGAGGTCAGGTCGGTGATGCCGAGGAAGTGGATCCCCAGGACGACCGTGAAGGCCGCGCCGAAGGTGACGCCGAGGATGCTCGGGTCGCCCAGCGGGTTGCGCGTGTGGCCCTGCATGAGGGCTCCGGCCAGGCCGAGGCTGACCCCGGCGAGGAGGCCGAGGGCGGTG
Source organism: Nocardiopsis sp. LOL_012 (assembly GCF_048060475.1). Taxonomy (NCBI): domain Bacteria; kingdom Bacillati; phylum Actinomycetota; class Actinomycetes; order Streptosporangiales; family Nocardiopsidaceae; genus Nocardiopsis; species Nocardiopsis sp. LOL_012. The sequence goes on from NZ_JBHMIV010000013.1 coordinate 33,945, forward strand.
CGCGGCAGCCGGATCTCGCCCACGATGATGTTGGCTTCGTCACCGGCCTGCTGGGACAGGGCCAGCCAGACGGTGCCGGGGTCGAGCGTGCGCGCGCCGATCAGGACGCTGCCCACGGCGGTGAGCGCGAGCAGTGCGGCCAGGAGGCCCAGTCCGGCGATCCTGCGGCTCCTGCGGGCGCCGATCGCCCCTGTGGGCGGGGGTGTGTCGGCGCCGGTGGCGGCGCGGACGGTCCCGGTCCGGGGGGTGTCGCTCACCCGCTGCTCCCCTCATGACGAGGGCCAGGCCAACCTTAGTTAGGTTTGCCTAGCCATATGGTGTTGGTCTAAGTTTGCCACGTTCCTCCGGGAACAGCACATCGTCCCGCGCCGACGCCCCCGTCGTACCGCGCGGTCGCACGGACGAATGCCCCAGATCCCCGATTGCGAGTTTCTCCATGACACCCTCCGCTCCCCTGCGCCGGGCGGGTCTCTCCGCCGCGGCCGCCGCCGCGGCCCTCGGCCTGCTCACCGCGTGCGGTTCCACCGGTCCCGTCAACGACAGCGACTCCTACGGCACCGACACGGCGGAGGGGTTCCCCCGGACCGTCACGCACGCCATGGGCGACACCGAGATCCCGGCCGCCCCCGAGCGGGTCCTGCCGCTGGACGCCACCTTCGTGGACGCCACCCTGGCCCTGGGCGGCGACGTCGTCGGCTTCACGACCTTCGCCGAGGACGTGGAGGCCCTCCCGGGTTACCTGGTGGACAGCGAACTGAACACGGGCACCCACGACGAGGCGGTCCCCGTCGGCCTGCTGTGGGACACCAGCCCCGAGCTGATCGCCCAGACCGAGCCGGATCTGATCCTGTCGGCCGAGGTGCGCCACGGCGACGGCTACGACCAGTTGTCGGAGGTCGCCCCGACCGTCATGTCGGAGACCACCGGCGCCACCTGGAAGGAGAACCTGCTCCTGACCGGTACGGCCCTGGACGCCGAGGAGGAGGCCGAGGCCCTGATCACCGGCTTCGAGGAGCGCGCCGCCGCGATCGGCGCGGCGATCACCGAGGCCGAGGGCGGCGAGGCCCCCACGGTCTCCATCGTGCGCTTCGCCGGCGACGCCGAGGGGGTGCGCCTGTACACGCGCAACTCCTACATCGGTGTGATCCTGGACGACCTGGGCCTGCCCTCCGGCGAGGGCACCTCCACCGACGCGGAGGAGATCGTCACCTACCACAGCCAGGAGCGCCTGCTCGACCTGGACGCCGACCGCATCTTCGTGGCCGCCTACGACGACGGCGGCGAGGACGGCGTCGCCGAGCAGCGGGAGGAGTACTCGGGCAGCCCGCTGTGGAGCGAGCTGGAGGGCGAGAAGACCGAGGTGGACGACGCCTACTGGATCTCCGGTGTCGGCCTGATCGCGGCCCACGCGGTGCTCGACGACATCGCCGAGACCTTCGGGGTCGACCCGCAGCGCTGATCCGAGCGCCCCGCGCGGGGCCCGTCCGTCCAGGACGGGCCCCGCGCTGTGCCGACGTCGGGGAGACCGATACAAGCGGCCGTCCCGGGACAGCCGCGCCCACAGGACACCCACAACCCTAGGAACCGCCGTGGAACCGCCCCGCTCCTTCGAGAACGCCCCCGCGCTGCCCACCGGCCGGATCCCCGAGCACGTGCGCGAAGCGGCGTACGCGCTCGCCGAGGACCCCGGTTCCGGCTACGTCTACGATCCCGTGCTGGCGGCCGACCGCGCCCGGGAACTGCGCCGCGCGCTGCCCGACTGGGCGCGGGTGTACTTCGCGGCCAAGTCCAACGGCTTCGCGCCCGTGCTCGCCCGCCTGGCCGGGGCGGTGGACGGCTTCGAGGCGGCCTCCCTGCACGAGGCGCGCCTCTGCCTGGATGCGCTGTCCGAACGAGGCAGGGCCGGGGAGGGGCGGATCGCGGTGAGCGGCCCCGGCAAGACCCCGGAACTGCTGGCGGGCCTGGCGCGGCTGCGCGCACGGGAGGACGCCGACATCGTCGTCAACGCCGAGAGCGAATTGGAGCTGCACCGGATCTCGGCGGCCGCGCGGGAGGAGGGCACCGTCCTTCCGGTGACGCTGCGGGTCAATCCGGAGCGGGTTCCGGTGAGCGGTGCCCTGGTGATGGGCGGCACGCCCGGACCGTTCGGTGTTCCCGAGCCGCTGGTGCCCTCGGCCCTGCGCGCGGTTCCCGGGCTGCCCGGCCTGGACCTGGTGGGTTTCCACGTGCACGCGGTCAGCGGCAACACCGACGCCGACGCGCACGCGGCCTACGTGCGCTGGTGTCTGGAGTGGGCGGCGGAGACGGCCCGCGCCCACGGCGTGGACCTGCGGGTGGTCGACGTCGGCGGCGGGCTCGGCGTGCCCTTCGAGGAGGGCGACACGGCTTTCGACCTGGCGGCCTTCGGCGCCGAACTCGCGGAGCTGGACGACCCGGGTGCGGAGGTGGTCTTCGAGCCGGGTCGGTGGATCGGTGCACCGGCCGGCTGGTACGCGGCGCGAGTGACCGACGTGAAGTCCTCCTACGGCGGCCATTTCGCGGTGGTGCGCGGCGGGATCAACCACTTCCAGCTGCCCACGTCCTGGGAGATCCGCCACAACTTCGCTGTGCTGCCCGGCCGGGACTGGCCGCCGTCGCTGCCCAGACCCGGGGTGAGTGGCGTGCCGGTGACCGTCTCCGGTGAGCTGTGCACCCCCGAGGACGTGCTGGCGCGCGACGTGCACGTGCCTTCGGTGCACGCCGGCGACGTGCTCGTCTTCCCGAACGCGGGGGCCTACGGGCACGAGTTCGCCATGCCCGCGTTCCTGGCCCACCCCGGGGCCCCGCGTGTGACTGTCGACACCCGGACAGGGCGGGCTCTGTGACACAGGACACCCTTCACCCTTCAGGCTTGACACGATTAGGTTAGCCTGCCCTAATTAACAAGGCGGTCATACGGCCCCGCCCACGCCACTACGCCCCCCTGACAAAGGACCCCATGGCCTTCTCCGCACCGACCACCACCCGGCTGAACCTGCGCAACCTGAACGGCGCCGACGTCCTGGCCGACCTCGACCCCTGGGTCTCGGCCTACGAGGAGGTCTACGCCGACGCCCTGCACCTGCCCGACCACAACGACCCGCCCTTCCGCGAGCGCTTGGCCTTCAGCGCCGCCAGGGAGGGCTTCCGGATGACCACCGGCCACATGGACGGCGACCTGGTCGGGTTCGTCTACGGCTACACCCTGCCGGCGGCCACCGGCTGGTGGGACGGCTTCACCCCGGCCCCGGGCGTGGACGCCGACGAGATGACCACCGAGGGCTCCGGCCGCACCCTGGCCGTGTGCGAGGGGCTCGTGCGTACCCCGTACCGCAGCTCAAGGCTCGTCGAACGCGCCCTCCCCAGCTTCCTCGCCGACCGCTCCGAGGAGCGCGTCGCCTCCCTGGTGGCCGAGAGCAACGCCCACGCCCTGGACATCTCCCTGCGCAACGGGTGGCGGCACGTGGGCGACCTGGCACCCCACGACGGCTGGCGCCGCCACCACTGCCTGATCATGCCCCTGCGCGGCTGACCCCGCCTCCGCGCCCTCCCCCGACACCGGACGGCGCCGACGGCCTCCCCTGCCCGCATCCGCCACCCGCGCGTTACCGACCCGTCACGGAAAACGGAGTTCTGACGCCCCATGCACACCACGCCCCGGAGCAGACCCCCCACGGCCGTGCACGACGCCCCCGATCCCGTTCCGGCCCGCTCCCCCGTACTCGCCGGGGAAACCGGCCGGGGGGGCGCGGACGGGCCGACCGCCGTCGCCTCCCTCGTCGAGACCGCCGCGCAGGCCCTGGCCGAGGCCTCGGCCCGCCGGGGCGGCCCCGTGCCCGCCATGACCCCGCACCAGGTCACCGCGATGGTCGACGAGGCGCTGGACACCGCCCCTCGCGAGGGCACCGACCGCTCCGCCGAGGTGCTGCGCCACCTCACCGCTGTCTTCGCCGAGGGCGCCGCTGACCCGTCCCACCCCCACTGCGCGGCGCACCTGCACTGCCCGCCGCTGGCGGTGGCCGTGGCAGCCGACACCGTCGCCTCGGCCCTGAACCAGTCCATGGACTCCTGGGACCAGGCCCCGGCCGCCACCGCCATGGAGACCCGGATCATCGCGGAACTGGCCGAGCTGACCGGGTACCGCCCCGGACGGGCCGGCGGTGTGGTCACCTCCGGCGGAACCGAGTCCAACCTGACCGCGCTGCTGCTGGCACGCGACCACGCACTGGCCGCCCGCTCGGAACTCGACCCCACCCGCGCGGGCGTGGCCGCCGCCCGCGGCACCCGGCCCCGAATCCTGTGCGGCCGGGCGGCGCACTTCTCCGTCCAGCGCGCCGCCGCCCTGCTCGGACTGGGCGAGGACGCCGTGGTCACCGTCCCGGTGGACGAGGGGCACCGGATGCGCCCCGAGGCGCTGCATGAGTGCCTGCTGCGGATGCGCGAGGACGGGGACACGCCGGTCGCGGTCGTGGCCACCGCCGGCACCACCGACCTGGGCGGTATCGACCCGCTGGAGCGCATCGCCGACCTCGCCGCCCAGCACGGGGTCTGGCTGCACGTGGACGCCGCCTACGGGGGCGGCCTGCTGTTCTCCGACCAACTGCGCGGACTGCTCGCCGGCGTGGAGCGCGCCGACTCGGTCGGCCTGGACCTGCACAAACTCGGCTGGCAGCCGGTGGCCGCGGGCATCCTGCTCACGCGTGAGCGGGCCTCGTTCGCGCCGCTGTCGCGCTCGGTGGCCTACCTCAACCCCACCGACGACGAGGAGGCGGGCTACCCGAGCCTGCTCGGCTACTCACTGCGCACCACCAGGCGCGCGGACGTGTTCAAGATCGCCGTCACCCTGCGGGCGCTGGGGCGCGAGGGCCTGGGGCGCATGGTGGACGCCTGCCGGTCCCTTGCGCTGGCCGCCGCGGCACAGGTGGTCGCCTCCCCCAAGCTCTCCCTGGCCGCACCGCCCTCCCTGACCACGGTCGTCTTCCGCTACGACGCCGGAGACGACGGCGACGCGGTCAACGCCCGGCTGCGGCGCACGCTCCTGGAACAGGGGCGGGCCGTGGTGGGGCGCACCGACATCGACGGCCGGGTGTGGCTCAAGCTCACCCTGCTCAACCCCCGGACCACCCCCGAGGACGTCGCCGCCCTGCTGGAGAAGATCATCTCCGCGGGCGACGCCGAGGCCGCCGCGCGGAACCTGAAGGGGGCACGATGAGCACCGCCCCGCACCCGCCCGGCACCGAGCCACAGGTCCACGACATCGTCGGTGTGGGGCTCGGCCCGTTCAACCTGGCACTGGCCGCCCTGGCCGACGCCGTCCCCGGCCTGAGCACCCGCTTCCTGGAGGCCCGCCCGGACTTCTCCTGGCACCCGGGCCTGCTGCTGGAGGGGGCACGCCTGCAGGTCCCCTTCCTCGCCGACCTGGTCACCCTGGTCGATCCCACCAGCCGCTGGTCCTTCCTGTCCTACCTGCGCGAACACGACCGGTTGTTCCCCTTCTACTTCTCCGAGAGCTTCCACGTACCGCGCCGCGAGTACGACGACTACTGCCGATGGGCGGCCCGGGGCCTGGACTCGTGCCGATTCGACGCCCGGGTGCGCTCGGTGCGCCACACCGACGGCGTGTTCGACGTCGAGCACGAGGACACCGAGGGCCGGCGGCACACGGTGCGGGGCCGCGCCCTGGTGGTGGGCATCGGCACCGAACCGGCCCTGCCCGAGGCGCTGCGCCCCCTGGCCGGCGAGCGCGTCTTCCACGCCGCCGAGTACCTGGACCGGGCACCGGCACTGACCGGAGCGCGTGACCTGACGGTGCTCGGATCCGGGCAGTCGGGCGCCGAGGTCCTCCTGGACCTGCTGCGCTCTCCCGCGCACGCGCGCACCCGGCTGCACTGGCTGACCCGCTCGCCCGCCTTCGCGCCGATGGAGTACTCCAAACTCGGCCTGGAGCACTTCACCCCCGACTACACCCGCTACTTCCACGCCCTGCCGCAGCGGACGAAGGACCGCGTGGTGCCCTCCCAGTGGCAGCTCTACAAGGGCATCAGCGCCGACACCATCTCCGACGTCCACGCCGCGCTGTACGAGCGCGGCGTGGGCGGGGCGCCCGTGGACGTGAGCCTGCGCGCCCACTGCGAACTGCTCACGGCCCGCGAGGACCGCGGACGCCTGGAGCTGACCTTCCGCCACCGCGAGCAGGACCGGGTGTTCACCACCCGCACCGACGGCGTGGTGGCCGCCTCCGGTTACGCCCAGCGGCGGCCCGACTTCCTGGAACCGCTCCTGAAGCTGATCGAGACCGACGACCGCGGCCGGTTCGCGATCGACGCCGACCACCGGCTGCGCACCGACCCCGCGCTCACGGCACCGATCCACGTACAGAACGCCGAACTGCACACCCACGGCGTCGGCGCGCCCGACCTGGGCCTGGGAGCCTGGCGGGCCGCCACCATCCTCAACAGCGTCACCGGCCGGACCCTCTACCGGCTGCCCGAGCGGACCGCCTACACCTCCTTCGGAGCGCCAGGCCCCCGAGGGGACGGCACGTGAGGCCCTCCGCCCTACGGCGCCTGTACCTGCTGGTGATCGTCCTGCACCTGGTGTCGGACGTGGCGCTGAGCCCCTTCTACCCCCAGCTCTTCGAGCGCCTCTTCGGCATCACGGACGTGTCGGCGACCGGCACCTACATCTGGGTCTGCCGGGTGGCCGCCCTGGCCGCGATGCCGCTGTGGGGGCTGGTCGCACGGCGCCTGTCCACGGCGTCGATCGTCCTGGGGGGCCTGGCGGCGGCCGCCGCCCTGGAGCTGGTGATCGCCGCGGCGCCGACCTACACCGTCTTCACGGCGGCCTCGGCGGTCCAGGTAGCGGTCACCATGTCGTTCGCGCTGGCCTACCCGGCCTTCGTGGGCAGCGGGACCGACCGGGTCCGCGACGTCACCACGCACGCCTACATCATCAACATCGGCACCGTGGCCGCCACCGTCTTGGGCGCGGCGGTCATGGCCCTGCCGGAACCGCGCTGGGGGATCGCCGCGTGCTCGCTGCTGTACGTGGCGCTGGCCGTGCTGTGCCGCAGGCACCTGCCGCGCGAGGCCGCGGCCGGCTCCACCGAAGGGGACGCCCCGGAACCGGGGCAGGAGGAGGGCGCCCCCGCCGCCCCTGCCCGGGTGCGCGGCCTCCGGGTGCGCACCGCGCCGCTCCTGCCGCTCCTGGCCGTGTGCGCCGCGGTCCTGGCCGCCGAGGCGGCGCGCCTGGTGGTGCGCCCCTTCTTCACCCTCCACGCCGAGGAGACCGGCGCCGACCCGGCCACGGCCGCCGTCCTGTTCCTGCTGCCGCAGTTGACCGTGGTCGCCGTGCTGCCGCTGGCGGGGCGCGTCCACACCGTGCTCGGGCGGGCGCTGCTGCCCACGGCGTGCGCGGTCTCGGCCCTGGGCCTGCTCGCGCAGTTCCTGGCCCCCGGGATCGGGCTGCTGGTCCTGGGCCGGGTGGTCTTCGGCGCCGGGCTCGGTCTGGGCCACGTGGCCCTGTACCTGCGGGTGTTCTCGGCCACCGGTGCCTGCGGCCCGGCCTTCGCGGCGGTGGAGACCGTGCGCGTGAGCGCCACCCTGATCAGCCCGCTGCTGGCCACCGGTCTGGCCGCCGCCGGGCTCGGGCTGCCACTGGCCGCCGGAGCGGCGCTGTTCGCGCTCCTGGCGGTCGTGCTCATCGCCCTGCCCCCGGCCTCCGAGCACACTCCGGAGGCCGCCGCCCCCGCGACCGTCCGCCCATCCGACACCGCGCACGGCACGCGCGGCCGCACGAAAGGGGACCAGCATGCCCTCTGACACCACCGCACCGGCTCCCGGAAGCCCGGACGACCACCCCGACGCCCGGATCTGGCGCGAGGCCGGGCGGCGCTTGCTCGCCCGGATCATCGCGGAGGCCGCCTACGAGGAGATGGTGGTGCCCGCCGCCGCGGACCACGGCACGGGCGGCGGGGGCGCCCCCTCCTGGACGCTGGCGGTCGACGGCGGAACGGAGTACCGCTTCACCGCCCGCCGGGGCGGGTTCGGCTCCTGGCACGTCGACCCGGCGAGCGTGACCCGCACCACGGAGCGGGGCACCGAACCGGCATGGGACCCGACCGTGTTCGTCACCGACGCCCAGAAGACCATCGGCCTGCCCGGCGACTCCCTCGCCGACGTCGTCCGCGACCTGCTGGCCACCCACACCGCCGACGCCCGCCTGCTCACCGACACCCCCGGCGCCGCCGCCCTGGCCGAGCTGGCCTACGAGGACCTGGAGGGGTACCAGACCGGCCACCCGTGCATGTTCCTCAACAAGGGCAGGCTCGGCTTCTCCGCCGCCGACGCCGACCGCTACACGCCCGAGGCGCGCGGCGCCTTCCCCCTGGTGTGGATCGCCGTCCACCCCGACCTGGGCCGCTTCCAGTCCATGGCCGACACCGACCGGCACCGGCTGCTCGAAGAGGAGCTCGACACCGACCAGCGCGCCGACTTCTCCCGGGCCCTGCGGGCACGCGGCGGCGACCCGGACACCTACCTGTGGCTGCCGGTGCACCCCTTCCAGTGGGACGAGGTCGTAGCGCCCCTGTTCGCCGCCGAACTCGCGCAGGGGCGGGTGGTCGAACTCGGCCGCAGCCGCGACCGCTACCGCCCCTTCCAGTCCATCCGCACCCTGATGAACCTGGACCGGCCGGAGCGGCGCAACGTCAAGGTGCCGCTGATGATCCGCAACACCCTGGTGTGGCGGGGCCTGTCGGGCACGCAGACCGCCTGCGCCCCGCACACCAGCACCTGGCTGCGGTCGCTGGTGGAGCGCGACCCCTTCCTGTCCGAGGAGTGCCGGGTCACCATGCTGGGCGAGGTGGCCTCCGCGACCGTCCCGCACCCGGTCTTCGACCGCCTTCCGCAGGCTCCGTACCGGTTCAACGAACTGCTGGGCGCGATCTGGCGCGAGCCGGTGCACAACAGCCTGGCCGCGGGCGAGCGCGCCCGCACCATGGCCTGCCTACTGTTGGAGGGCACCGACGGCCGCGCGCTCGTCGCCGAACTGGTGGAGCGCTCCGGCCTGGCGGCCGAGGAGTGGCTGCGCCGCTTCCTCGGCGCGCTGTTCCCCCCGGTGCTGCACTACCTGTACCGGTACGGCGCGTCGTTCACCCCCCACGGCGAGAACATCGTGCTGATCTTCGACGGGGACGACGTGCCGGTGCGCATCGCCATGAAGGACTTCGGCTCCGATGTCGAACTGCTCCCCTTCGACCTGCCCGAGTACGCCGAGATCCCCGAGCACGTGCGGGCGATGCTGCACCGCTGGCAGCCCGGCGAACTGGCCCACTCCGTGCTGTCGGCGATCTGCGCGGGCCACCTGCGCTACCTGGCCGACATCGCCCTGCGCCAGCTCGGGGTCCCCGAGGAGCGGCTGTGGGCCCTGGCCCGCCAGCAGGTCACCTCCTACCACGAGCGCTTCCCCGAACTGTCCGAGCGCTTCGCCTGGTTCGACCTGCTGGCCCCCCGGGTGGGCCGGGTCGCGCTCAACCGCGAACAGCTCATGGGCGGCGGCTTCCACGACCGCGCCGAGCGCGACGCCGAGTTCGACGTCATGCACGGCACGGTCGACAACCCCATCGCCCTGCCCTGAACCGCCCACGTCCCCGAAGCGAGAACACGATGCGTCCCTCCCAGACCGTCACACCGCCCGACCCGCTGCCCGTACCCACCGAGCTGACCCGGGAGCGGTGGGACCGCGCCTGTGAGCACCTGGTCGCCAAGATGGTCGCGGAGCTGTGCTTCGAGTACGCTCTGCGGCCCACCCGTGAGGGTCCCGCGGCCGAGGGGCGCTGGCGGGCCGAGGCCGGAGCCGGCGCCGCCTACGCCTTCACCGGCCGCAGGACCGCCATGGACGCCTGGCGGGTCGAGCCCGGCAGTGTCGAGCGCCGCGCCGCCGACGGCTCCGCCGCCCCGGCCACCCCCTTCGGCCTGCTGCGCGACCTGGGCGCGGCCGGCCTCGTCGACCCGGCGGTGGAGGCGTTCACGGTCGGCGAGCTGATGGCCACGCTCTCGGCCGACACCCGCCTGGCCGAGGAGGAGGTGAGCGCCGCCGACCTGGCCGAGATGGACCACGCCCGCCTGGAGGGGCACCAGACCGGCCACCCGTGGATCTTCGCCAACAAGGGCCGGGTGGGCTTCTCCGCCCGCGACCGAGCGCTGTACCCGCCCGAGGAGCGGTCGCCCCAGCGGCTGCCGTGGATCGCCGTCCACCGCTCGCTGGCCGAGCACCACCACGTGCCGGGCCTGTCCCAGGCCGAACTGCGCGCCCGGGAGCTGGACCCCGGAGACGTGGAGCGGTTCACCGGGCGACTGGAGGACCGGGCGGGCGGGCGCGCCGACGAGTTCGTGTGGCTGCCGGTGCACCCCTGGCAGTGGGACGAGGTGGTGGTGCCCCTGTTCGCCGCCGAGGTGGCCGCCGGGCTGATCGTGGCGCTGGGCACCGCCTCCGACGACTACCTGCCCCAGCAGTCGATCCGCACCTTCACCAACACCACCCGGCCCGACCGGTTCAACGTCAAGGTCTCCCTGGCCATCCTCAACACGATGGTCTACCGGGGCATCCCCACCGAACTGTGCCGGGCCGCGCCCGCCGGCACCGCGTGGGTACGCAGGCTCCGCGACGGGGACGCCTTCCTGTCCCACAGGTGCGAGGTGATCCTGCCCGGCGAAGTGGCCGCCGTGGCGGTGCGCCACCCCGTGCTGGAGGACATCCCCGGCGCACCCTACCGGCACCGCCAGCTTTTGGGGGCGCTGTGGCGCGAACCGGTCACCGGGCTCCTGCACAAGGGGGAGCGCGCCCGCACCCTGGCCGCGCTACTGCACGTGGACGGCCGCGGCCGTGCACTGACCGCCGAACTGGTCGAGCGCTCGGGACTGGCGGCCGAGGAGTGGCTGGCCGCGCTGTTCGCGGCGGTCCTGCCGCCCGTGCTGCACCTGCTGTACCGCTACGGTCTGGCGTTCAACCCGCACGGAGAGAACGCCGTCGTGGTCTACGACGGCCGCGACCGCCCGGTGCGCCTGGCGGTCAAGGACTTCGTGGACGACATGAAGCTGCTCGACACCGACCTGCCCGAATACGCGGACCTGCCGCAGGAGGCGCTGGGCGTGCTCATGCGCTTCGACGCGCGGGAGCTGACGTCCTCGGTCGCCAAGTCGCTGTTCATCGGCCACTTCCGGTACCTGGCTCCGCTGGCGGAGGAACACTTGGGCGTGCCCGAGGAGCGCTTCTGGGACATGGTGCGCGCCGAGATCCTGCGCTACCAGGCCGGGTTCCCCGAACTGGCCGACCGGTTCGCCGACTTCGACCTGCTCGCCCCCGAGTTCGAGCGGGTGTGCCTGAACCGGGAGCGCCTGCTGGGCGGCGGCTACCACGAGCGGGCCGAGCGCGACGCCGAGTTCCACCTGGACGCGCCGCCGATCCCCAACCCGCTGCACCGGCCCGGGAACGACGGGGGGCGCCCGTGACCCCCCGCATCGGCGAGGGCCTGCCGCCGCTGGCCGAGACCCTGCCGCCCCCGCCGCCGCCCCCGCCGTTCCCGGTCCCGCTGGACCGGCTGCGCGAGGACGCCGCCTCCGGCGCGATCGCCGACGTGATCGTCGCCCTGCCCGACCTCCAGGGGCGGGTGCAGGGCAGCCGCGTCCACCCCCGCGACTTCACCGAACGGATCGTGGGCGAGGGCTTCGGCGCGTGCCTGTACCTGCTGGCCACGGACGTGGAGATGGAGGCGCGCCCCGGCTACGCCACCGACCCGTGGCGGGGCGGCCTGGGCGACTTCTCCATCGTCCCCGACCCCGGCACGCTGCGGTACCTGCCGTGGGACCCGGGGACGGCACTGGTCCTGGGCGACGCCGTCGGCGCCGACGGCGCACCCGTGCCGGTCGCCCCCCGCCAGGTGCTCAAGGCGCAACTGGAGCGGCTCGCCGGACGCGGATGGCGGGCCCTGGCCGGGACCGAACTGGAATTCCTGGTGTTCCGCGACGACTACCAGCGCGCCTTCGAGGCCGACTACAGGGGCCTCACCCCGGCCACCCGGTTCAACTCCGACTACGCCGTGCCCGAGGTCGCCGGGATCGACCCGCTCATGCGCCGGATCCGCACCGCGATGGAGCGCACTGGCATGACCGTGGAGTCGGCGCGCGGGGAGTGCCACCCGGGCCAGTACGAGATCGTGTTCCGCTACGACGACGCGCTGCGCACCTGCGACAACCACGTGGTGTACAAGGCCGGATCCCGGCAGTTGGCCGCCCAGGCGGGCGCGGCGCTGACGTTCATGGCCAAGTACGACGGCGGGGAGGGCAACTCCTGCCACGTGCACCTGTCCCTGCGCGACGCCGACGGGGCACCCGTGTTCGCCGACGACGGGACCGGCCGGCGCGGCATGTCCCGGTACATGGAGCACTTCGTGGCCGGGCAGTTGGCGTGCATGCGCGACTTCGCGCTGCTGTACGCGCCGAACATGAACTCGTTCAAGCGCCTGGCCCCGGGCGCGTTCGCGCCCAGCTCCGTCGCGTGGGGCCTCGACAACCGGACCTGCCCGGTGCGCGTGGTGGGCTCCGGGGAGTCGGCGCGGATCGAGTTCCGGGTGCCCGGCGGCGACGCCAACCCCTATCTGGCGGTGGCCGGGATCGTGGCGGCGGGGCTGCACGGCATCGAGCGGGAGCTGGTGCTGCCCGAGCCGACGGTCGGCAACGCCTTCGAGCAGGACCTGCCCCGGCTGCCCGCCTCCCTGGAGGAGGCGGTAGCGGCCTGGGAGGGCAGCGACGCCGCCCGCGCCTGCTTCGGGGCCGACGTGGTGCGCCACCAGGCCGCCGCGGCCCGCTCCGAGCTGGCGGCGTTCTCGGCGACGGTCACCGACTTCGAGCGGATCCGCCATTTCGAGCGCGGGTGACCCCCAGGCCGCAGGGTCACCCCCCGAGGGAGAGGACGGCGACGTGGTTGCGGCCGTGCCGTTCCACCTCCCGCACCCGCCAGGGGGTGTCGGCTGCCAGCGTGCGCAGCCCGTCCGGATCCACCAGGAGGTAGTCGAACCACGGCCCCGCCAGGGCGCCGTCGCGGACACGGATGCGCAGTTGTCCGGGCAGTCGGCCGCGCCGCCGGTTCCACGCGTGGTAGGCGCGGTGCTCGGGCTCGTCGGTGGCCGGGTCCATACCGGTGCCGACCAGCCGTGCACCGGGGCGTGCGAGCGAGGCGAGCGCCCGGAGGACCTCTCCGGCCGTGTCGACGCCGCCCAGCAGGCCCAGGTTGTTGCCCAGGAGCAGGAGGGTGTCGGACCGGCCCAGCCCCGGGGGAGGTTCCGCGATCGATCCGAGTTGCACCCGCAGGCCCCTGTCGACCGCGACGCCGACGGCGCCCGGGGACGGGTCCAGCCCGGTCGCGTCGGCGCCCGCGCGTTCCAGGGCCAGCGTGTGACGCCCGGCTCCGCACCCGATGTCGAGGATCCGGCCGCGGGCCAGCCCCAGGGCCCGCCGGTCCAGCGCGGAGAGGTCCTCGGGGGCGGTGAAGTAGCGGGCCGCGTCGCCCACACCGATGTGGCCGTCGTCGCGTTCGACGACCTCGAAGGCGGCCCCGGGGCGGGCGCCCATCTCCCATCAGCGCCGCAGGACGCGGCCGAAGGCGTCACCGGGGCGGGGCGGGCACGTCTGCTCGTCCATACCGGCAGATCCTGCCAGAGGCGGGGGCGCGCCCTCCACCGCTTTTCGGAGCAGGAAGGGCCACGCGTGCCGTGGTGGGTCCCGGCGTCAGTGGGAGGACCACACGCCCAGTTCGTTTCCGCTGGGGTCGGTGAAGTGGAAGCGCCGCCCGCCGGGGAACGCGTAGGGGCCGTTCACCACCGCGCCGCCCGCCGCGCGGACCGCCTCGGCGGAGGCCTCCAGGTCCTCGGAGTAGAGCAGGACGAACGGGCCGCCCTGCCGGGGGCGCTCCCCCAGGGCGAGGCCGCCGATCTCGGGCCCCTCTCCCCCGGGGCCGCGCAGCCCCGAGTAGCCGGGGCCGTAGCGGGTGGCGTGCCAGCCGAAGGCCTCGGTGTAGAAGCGTTCGGCGGCGTGGAGGTCGGTGACGGTCAGTTCGACGTAGTCGATGCCGTGGTGGCGTGTCATGGCCCGCATCCTCTCGCGCGGATACGACGGTTTCGGGTGCGCGGGTTCAGGTGCGCAGGGCCTGCCCGCTGACGTGGAAGGACTGGGGCAGGCGGGCCTCGGGGAAGAGGAACCGTTCGAGGCCCACGACGGTGAACCCGGCCGCGGCGATCTCCGAGAGGGTGTCCCGGCCGCAGTGGCAGCCACCCAGCAGGCGCGGGCCGAGCGTGGCGTCGACGAGTCGCTGGGCGCGCCGCATGCCCGGGGTGAGTGCCTGGACGTGTTCGAGGAAGCAGAGCCGCCCGCCCGGCCGCAGGACCCGGCGGACCTCCCGCAGCGCCGCGCGCTGGTCGGCCACCGAGCACAGGACGAGTGTGGCCACGGCGGCGTCGAAGGAGGTGTCGGCGAAGGGCAGGTGTTCGGCCACGCCGTCGGCCACCTCCACGGGGGCGGTCGCCCGCCGTGCCGCGCGCCGGGCGGCGGCGCGCAGGTGCGGTTCGGGTTCGACCGCGCTGACGCGGACGCCCTCGGCCGGATAGTGGGCGAAGTTGAGCCCGTCGCCCGCCCCCACCTCCAGGATCCGGCCCTGGAGGCCGGTGAGGAGTTTGGCGCGGCGCTCGCCGATGCCGCCGCGCTCCATGGCTCGGGCGGCGCGGATGTAGTACCGGGCGAAGATCGGGTGGCGCACGCGTGGCTCGTCCATACTCTTCAGCCTGGCACGGACGGTACGGGCGCAGTGGTGATCGGTCCGGTTCCGGGCGTGTACGGCGGGTGCGGGCACCCGGGCCGTCTTCGGACACGCGCGGTCAGAAGGTGCGGCGGGCGAAGAGGCGGCAGCAGTGGAGCGCCGTCTCGGTGATGGCGGGCAGCACCTCCTCTCTCAGGTGTTCCAGGGACGCGGGGCCGCGGGCGATGGAGAACGCCGCGGTGATGCCCGCATCCCGGAGCCGTTCGGGCGGCACGGAGACGCTCCCGGCGATGACCACCACCGGGGTGTTCGCGGGGGTGAGACGGCGGACGGCGTCGACGACCTTGCCGGACAGGGACTGTCCGTCGAAGGAGCCCTCGCCGGTGAGGACCAGGTCGGCACGGGCGAGCAGCGGCTCGGCGCCCAGGACGTCGGCGACCAGCCGGGAGCCGGGGACGGTCTCGGCGCCCAGGAGGGCGACCAGGGGGGCCGGGAGCCCTCCGGCCGCGCCCGTACCCGGGATCTCGCGCACGTCGGTGCCGGCGGCCCGGGCCAGAACGTCGGCCAGGCGGTTCAGTCCGGCGTCGAGGGTGCGCACGTCGTCGGGGGTCGCGCCCTTCTGCGGGCCGAAGACCGCCGCCGCTCCCTTTGGGCCGGCCAGGGGGTTGGTGACGTCGCAGGCGATGCGCCAGCGCACGGTGCGGGCGCGCGGGTCGAGCCCGGACAGGTCCAGGCGCTCCAGCGCGGTGAGGGCGCCGCCGCCGTCGGGCAGCTCCGCACCGTCGGCGTCCAGCAGGCGTGCGCCCAGCGCCGTGAGCAGGCCGGCCCCGCCGTCGGTGGTGGCCGAGCCTCCGATGCACAGCAGGATCTCTTCGGCCCCGGCGTCCAGCAGTGCGGCCGCCAGGGGGCCGATGCCGCGGGTGGTGGCCTCCAGGGGACGCGGGGGGACGTCGGAGACCAGGGGCAGGCCGTTGGCCTCGGCGGCCTCGATCACCCCGGTACGGCCGTCGGGTGAGAGGCCGTAGCGGGCGCGGACGGGGCGGCCGAGCGCGTCGGTGGTGTCCGCGGTGCGGGCGTCGGTACCCCAGGCGCCAAGCAGGGCGTCGAGGGTGCCCTCGCCGCCGTCGGCGAAGGGCAGTGCGTCCACTTCCACCGGGGTGCCCGAACCGGCGAAGGCCGCGCGCGCCCCCTGTTCCATGGCCGCGGCGGCGTCCACGGCCCAGGCGCTGCCCTTGAACGAGTCCGGGACGACGGCGATCCGCAGGGGCGCGCCCTCGTGCGGGGTGTGGCGTGTGTGGGACATGCCGAGAGCCTAGAGGCTCATCCGGTGCGTTTCGACGGCCGATCGCCCGGTCTTCCGGGGTCTTCATCCGGAATGTATGTGCGATCCGCCCAGAGCCGCGTGGGCGTACAGCGCCATGCGCAGGGTGGTCAGGTGGTCGGCGCGGCGCAGGTCCAGGCCGGTCGCCACGCGGATGCGCTCCATCCGCTGGAGGAGGGTGTTGCGGTGCACGTAGAGCGCGTCGGCCGCCGCCTGCACGGAGGCGGTGGTGGCCACGGCGTCCACACTCTCCCGCTGCGCGGCGGTGAGCGGCGCGGCGGCCTGGGCCAGGCGGGCGAGGGTGCGCGGCGGCAGGTGGGCGACGGCCACCGCGAGTTCGCGCGACCACGGCCGCCCGTCGGGGACGGGGACCAGTCCGGCGTAGTGGCACAGGGCGCGGGACTCCTCGGCGTGGGCGAGCAGCACCGCGGCGTCGCGGGTGGGTTCGGTGTCGGTGCGGCGCGTCCTGGGGGGAAGGCCCGGGGGTTCCTCGGTGGCCGTGCCGGAGCCGGCCAGCCAGAGCGCGCCGTGCAGGACGGCGGCCCGGCCGCCGCCGAGGGCGTTGACGCGGGCGGCGACCGCCTCGGCCCGGTGCGGCGGCGCGGCGGAGCCGTCCGCGCGGGGCTGGAGGTCGGCCCACAGCGTCAGTGACCAGGGCGGGGCGAGCCCCGCCGTGTGCAGCCGGGCCTCGGCGTCGGCGGGTCCGGTGGTGCCCGAGGCCAGGGCGGCGACGAGGTCTCGGGCCTCGGTGTGGCGGCGGGTGGCGGTGTCCTGTTCGCGTTCCTGGGCGATGAGGAGCTGGACGGTGAGCGCCACGACCCGGGCCAGCGGCGCGACCTCCTTCGGGTCGCCGGTGACGCCGACGACGCCGCGCAGGCGGCCGTCGACCATGAGGGGCTCGTTGGCGCCGGGGCGGTCGGCGGTGCCCGGCCGGGGGTCGGTGACGAGCACGGCGCGGCCCTCGGCGATCACGCGCTGGGCGCCCCGGTGGAGGGTGCCGAGGCGGTCGGGGTCCAGGCAGGCGATGATGGTGCCGTGCTCGTCCATCACGTTGATGTTGTGGCTGATCGTCGGCGCGATCAGGTCGACCACGCGCTGGGCGAGTTCGCCGCTCAGCGGGGCCCGGCGCGGGTGTTCGGCCATGGCCCCAGCATAGGGAGGCGGGTATCGGCGCTGAGGGGGCGGGGGTCAGGCGGGGCCGTGGGCTTTGAGGGTGCCGGTCAGGCGGACCCAGGCGTCGGCGGCGAAGGGGAGGTAGCCGAGCCCGCGCTGGGTGGAGTCACGCACGGCGGCGGCCCGCCGGTCCCAGCCCACCTCGACACAGCTCCGGCCGGTATCCGGACTGTAGCTGCTGATGTGCCATCCCACCTCGACACAGTTGGCGTTGGTCCCGCTGTACGAGCTCTTACGCCATCCGTCGAAGCCCTGACCTGGCGCACTCATAGCGGCTGCCTCACTCCTGCTCAAGTTCCTTTGCGATGGCCGCAACACATTCCAGCGACTCATCCACGCTGAGGGCCACCGCTTTCAGCCTATCGGCCTGCTCCCGGAAGTAGGCAACATGTTCGATTTGCTCCAGGAAGAGGCCAGAGACCTTGTGGTCAAGGTAGACGACCGGTTTCTCCCCGTCGAAATCCAAGATCATGAACGCTCCGTCCAGGCCGGTGTGCGCACCAAGGGCACTCGGCAACACCAGTACGGTCACGTTGGAACGCTCGGCCTCTTCCAGCACTCTGCGCAGTTGTCGGGCCATGAGCTTGGGTTCGAGCACAGGACGGCAAAGCGCGCCTTCATCGACGATCACCGTGAGCTCGGGTGGCCTCTCTCGGCTGAGGATGGCTTGACGGGCCAAACGAGCGGCAACGCGGATCTCCGCGTCCTCTTCCCGAAGCCCACCCGCCTTCATCAGCGCACGTGTGTACTCCGGCGTCTGGAGCAGTCCGGGGATCAGTAGCGGTTCCATGTCGAGGATCGCGACGGCCGCCGGTTCGAGCTGGCTGAGTGTCCGCGACTCCTTGGACAGCGGACCTTGGACCTCCCAGTAGTCGGGCTTCTCCGCGACCTGGGTCTTCGCGATGAGCGCGTCACGTTCGTCGCCCTTGATCCCGTAGATCGCAAGCAACGAAGCAACATCCTCGGTTGTGATGCCCTGTTTGCCGTTCTCGATCCGGGAGATCTTGGAGGGCTGCCACCCGAGCTGCCGGGACACATGGCGCAGGCTCAGCTCCTCCCGCAGGCGGATCTCCTTCAGGTCCGCTCCCAGACCACGTCCGCCCACCGTGCTCTGCCGTGTGCGCGACATCCGAAACCTCCAACTCCTGGCGATGTGGGCACCATCGAAGGGGTGGCGCCGTTGCCCAGCGTAGTCTAATGTTGCTTCTAAAGCGAGCAACAGGACAGACACACCGCCAGAATCACGAAGATTATCCAAATTTTCCGATGTCCAAGCGTTGCTCATTATCAAAGCAACAGGGTTCGCCGCCCAGAGCGCGGGAGTTGGCGCTCAAGCACGCTCCGGACGGCGTCGACACGTCCATCGACACCGAGGCCCCCGAACTGCTCTCCGACGACCAGTTCGACCGCCACGTCCAGACCGTGGCCGCCCTCCTGACCGCCTCCGAGTTGGAGGTGACCTCCTCCGACGCCGATCCCGGCCACCTGGACGTGGGCCACCCCCGCACCGGCTTCACCCTCGAACTCGACCTGCGCGAGGACCGCAGCACCGAGTGGTCGCTGCGCGCCGACGACGGGACCGACCCCGGTACGAACGCCCTCCAGACGGCCTCGATCATCGCCCGGCTCCTCTCCCCCGAGCCCCGTCTCTGATCAGCCCAGGGCGCCCGGGGCCGGGGGCACCCCGGCCCCGGGATCGCCGTGCCATCAGGGCATGGGCGCGCCCCCAAGAGATCACGGTCCGGCTAGGCTCACCCACCGGAGGTGACGCCCCCGGGTTCCGTGTCGCCCCGCACCCCCCGTTCCCCACCCCCAGAGGGAGAACCGTTGAGCTACGACGTCGTGGCGCTGGTGACCGAAGAGCCCAGCGCCCCCGCGCTCGCCAAGGCCCTGACCGGCCTCGACCCCGACCTGCCGTTCGGCCGCTACCAGAAGACCGGTGTCCTCCAGGTTCGCGGCGCGGACGGACGGCTGCTGGTGACGATCGAACCGGGACAGCGGATGGAGACACGCGGCGAGGTCGAACGGCTGCTCGGGGAGGAGGCCACAATAGGTCTTCCCGCCGCGTGCTGGTGGGTGGAGCTGCGGGCGCGTCCCGACGGGCCGGGCCGCGAGAGCGCACACCGGATCGCCGACGCGCTCGCCCTGCGCCTGGGCGGGCTCGTGTGGGCGCCGCCGTCGCAGGGATGGGCCGGCGATGGCGACCTGTGGGAGGAGACCGCACATCCGACGGTGGAGCGCACCGCGCGCCGCGCTGTGGTCGTCGCCCAGGACCG
This sequence comes from Nocardiopsis sp. LOL_012, assembly GCF_048060475.1. Taxonomy (NCBI): domain Bacteria; kingdom Bacillati; phylum Actinomycetota; class Actinomycetes; order Streptosporangiales; family Nocardiopsidaceae; genus Nocardiopsis; species Nocardiopsis sp. LOL_012. The sequence goes on from NZ_JBHMIV010000013.1 coordinate 53,541, forward strand.
CGAGGTGGTGGGGTTCTCCTCGTGGCTCAACGACGCGGTGGGGACCTACGGAGCCGAGCGCGCGATCCAGGTCCTCACCCCGGCGGCCTCCCGGCTGACCTACGCACTGCGCACCTTCCTGGCCGGACCACTCGGCCGCTGGGTGGTGCGCGATGCGGACGGCACCCACTTCGACGGTTTGACCGGGCTCCCGCTCAGATGGGACGACACGCACGGCTTCGTTCCGGAGCGCGCCGACCTCGACCGGGTGAAAGAGGTCCTGGAAGAAGACCGCGGGTCACGGGAGCGGCAAGGGGCGAAGGGTGGGAGCGCCCCGGCCGTCGCGGTACCCGTGTCCGGCGCGGCGGAGGAGGACGCAGGCGTCGAGGCGCAGCCGGGCTTCCTCTCCGCCGAGCCGATGGAGACGCAACTGCTGCTCGACCTGTCGGTGCTGCACCGTGACGCGTCCGGTGCGCGGCTGGGGACGGCGGTCGAGATGCTCACCGAGCGCCTGGCGGGGACGCTGCCGGCCGGGTGGGGTCCGCACGAACCGGCGCTCGCCGCCTGGGACCGGGACCGGTTGGCGGGGTTCGTGCGTGAGCGTTCGCCCCGCCGCACCCTCGTGCACATCGTCGGGCCGCACGGTGTCGGCCACCCGTTCACGGGGACGCTGCGTGTGGAGAGGCGGGGTGAGCGGGTCGGCGAGCGGCTGTCGGTGGCGATCGGTTTCGAGGAGGAGGGGGACGTACCGTTCGGCGCCCTGCGGGGCCTGGTCGAGTCGCTGGCCGCCGAAGGGCTGCTGGAAGGGCTCCAGGTGAGGCGTGTGCGTGGGCGCGGCGATCTGACCTACGAGCCGCGCTGGGCGGGGCTCGTGGTGCCGGTCGGTCTGGCGGTCGGCCCGGAGCGGGTCGAGGGGATGGGGTTGCGCCGTGCGCAGGCGGGTCCCGTCAAGGGCACCGTCGTCGGGGAGAGGGGCGGCAGGTCGCTGTGGTTCCCGGTACTGGGCACGGCGGAGTCACCCGCGCGGGCGGTGCGGCTGGCCCACGCCCAGTTGCGGCACCTGGCGGCGGCCGGCCGGGCCTGAGCCTTCAGGCGCCCGCCGTGCCCATAGGTCCCCGGAGGCCACCGAGGCGCGGGTGGTGCGCCTTGGAGGATGTGGCCCGCCCACTGGTCCTCAGACGAGCCGAACGCTGCGATTCAGGTCCCAGCAGCGATTTTCACGTCTGGTGCCCCGTTGCCATGGAACCACTCGGCCAACTCCGGACCGCTGACGATACGGGGGTCATCTTCCGTGCCGATATCGATCGTTCCTTTAACCCAGCCACCGGCTCCAACCACCCTGCACTCAAGGACTTTGGTCCCCTTGAAGACGGTCGTTCCGGAAGGTTCACCTGGGCCGAACCAAGCGCCCGACAGATCTGATCCACGTAGATCCGTCCCGTGCATCCATGCTGCGTTGAGGTGAGCCTCCTTAAAAGATGAACCGAAAAGTTCGGCACGATAGAACTTAGCGCCGACAAACGAGGCCCCGGTGAAATCTGCTTCCCTCGCTTCGCACTCTGACAGGTCGGCCTTTTGGAAATTAGCCTTGACGAATTTCGAGCCGTCGAGAACGGCTGCAGTGAGCTCCGATTTTGAGAAGTCACACCCACTGAACACGCAGTCTCTGAGATCCGCTTGAATGAAATGCAGGTATCTCATGGGAATTCCCGAAAGGTCGGCCCCCCGCAAGTCCATCGTGGACGCACCGAGTTCCTCACCTCGAGCCCCTTGGGTATTCAGCCAGTCGATGTATGACCGAACGACCGATGCAGCTTCACGGTCAACCGGCAGAGCAACGGCCTCATACATTCTTCCTGTCTCACTATCCCTCTTCAACGATAATCACTTTCCCGAGCCATTCAGGATTATTGCCCATGACATCACGCAAGGAATTCAGATTCTCCGGCGCCGATATACCTGAAATGTCAAGGAGTACATTCTCCCCATTGTCGAGTTCCCCCCGAATCTCATTCTCTATTCGATCAATATCAAACCCGCCCCTCATACCCGGAGGCATAGGCTGGCCGGCCCTCGGGCCGGATGGGAAGGTGTCCCGGAATCCCTTGATGTCCCAGGCTTGCCCACCGGCATCAACGATATCACCCTGGTCTCGCTGGAATGCGGGGTCAGAATTATCGATTTCCGCGCGCTGAATGGGCCCAGGCACCAGACCTTGTCGCTCCGCCGCCAATCCAACCTCGGCTTCCCTCCTGGCTTTGTCCAGTTGTCGTTGGGTCGGATTGTCGTTCTTCTTGGCCGGGTCGTCCATGAGTTCTTCAATACGGGCCTCGTAAGCCTCCGTCCCCGGTTCCGGACTCTGATAATCAGAGGAATCCGGATCTGAGCTCCCAGGACCAGGACCTTCGGACGAATCGTTGTCACGATCACCGTCGCCGTCACTGTTGCCATCGGTGTTGTCATCGCCGCTCGGAGGCTTGTGCGGGTCTCCGCCATGACCGCCGCTTCCGGTGACAGTCTCTGGGGACTGGTCCTCCTCTTCTTCCTTCTGCTCGTCGCGCTCGGCCGGACCGTCGCGGCTCTCGTCTCCATCATCACCGTCGCCGCCTCCGGTGGCGGGACGGTCCCGGGGCGGCTCGTCGCCGCCACCGCTCCCGCCGGAGCGCTCGGGCTCGGGGGCACTCTCGTCGCCTCTGGGGCCGGGCTCCCCGTTCCCAGGTCGCGGTGACAGGTCCGGACCCGGATTCGGCGTCGGGCTCGGGTTGGAGCCCGGACTCGGCGTCGGAGTAGCCCCGGGACCGTCACCCGTGTCGAGGTCGAGGTCCAGGGCCGGCAGCAGATCCTCGAACCCTCTGCCAGGCGACTCCCCGTCCAGGTTCTCCAACAGGTCGCCGAGGTCGAACCGGCCCCCGGCCAGGGCCGCCGGGTCCAGCCCGGCGAAGCCGCCGCCGTCGACGTCGGTGTCGAACCCGCCATCGGTGCCGTCAGCACCGTCGCCGCGCCGGCCCAGCACGGTGCGCAGCACCCGCAGCGGACCCGAGACGGGCAGGGTGCCCACGTTGATCACGACCACCCCGGTCGCGTGCGGGTTGTTCTCACCCCACTCCGACCACGCGAAGTAGTCCTCGCGCATCAGCGCCCACTCGGCCGCGGCGTTGTCCCGCTGGGTGTCGGCGTCGTAGCCCCAGTAGGGCTCGCCGCCGAAGGGGTCGAGCAGCCAGCCGTCCTCGCCGTGCAGCCCCACCAGCGCTGCGGTGCCCTCCAGGCTGCCCTGGAGGTACTCGCCGGTGTTGGCCAGCCGCTCGTCGAGCCGCAGGGTCCACCCGCCGGAGGGCGACCAGATCCCCAGGAAGGAGACCACCTCGACGCCGGTGCCCCAGCCGATGTCGACGAAGACCGTCTCGTAGACGCCGGTCAGGTACCCGGTCGCCCAGTCCGCTGGCCAGGGCGGGCCGCCCTCGCGCAGCCACACCCACTGGTCGGCGGCGAACCGCGCGGTGAGGTCGAAGAACCCGGTGGTCTCGGCCCCCGCGTCGGAGGCCATCCCGTAGGGGATCTCGTCGGCGGCGCCGGTGTAGGCGTCCGGTGCCACGTAGGTGGGGCCGTCGGCCAGAGCGGAGATGCTGTTGGCGCAGGCGGTCTCGGCCTCGGTGTAGGCGCGCCAGGCGGCGTTGACCTCGTTCTTGATCTCCAGGTTGTCCCAGAGCGCGAGCGGATCCTTCATCCACCACATCGCGGCGTCGGCGTCCACCCTCTCCCGCAGGGCCAGGGCGCGCTCGCGCAGCCCGTGCAGGGTGGTCTGGGCGGTGCGTACGGCGGCGGCGAAGTCGTCGAGGGCACCGGCCACCGCGGCCAGGTCCGACTCCACCTCCTCGGCGGTCTCGACCACAGGGTCCATGGCCGCGAAGAGGTCGTCGGACTCGGGGGCGGTGTAGTGGGCGCGCAGGCCCCGCCAGGTGGTCCGGGCGTCCTCGGCCAGCGTGTCGATCTCCTCGCCGCCGGTGCGCAGGTCGATGGCGGACTGCTCCACGGTGTCGGCGTCGGCGAAGGGCGAGGGGATGCGGGCGGCGTCGATGAGGCGGAACATGTTGGAGTCCACCCCTTCTTGCGGGGTGCTGAACGCGAAGTCGCTCACTCGGCGCCGCCGTCGCCGTCGAGGTCGAGGTTGTCCGCCGTCCCGGCGTTGCGCTGGGCCTCCAGCGCCATCTCCTCGTTGCCGTCCATGTAGGCCTGGGCGGCCTCACCGGCGCCGACCACGCACGAGAGGCCGGTGATCAGCATCTCGCCGGTGCGGCCGTTGTAGGTGCCCAGGAAGCGCAGGAGTTCGGCCTCCACGGGGGCGCTCCTGACGGCCTCGACCGCGTCGGCGATCTCCTGGCCGGTGGTCTCGGCCTGCTCGGCCAGGCCGCCGCCCGCCTCGTCCACGCCCAGATCGGCACCGGTGTTGGTGAGCACGGTGGACACGCCCGGGATGTCCAGGTCCCACGCGCTCATCGGTCTCCGTCCGTTCTGTGGCGGAAGCGCGCGGGACGGAACACCTCAGCGGTCCCGGGTTCGGTCTCGGGAGCGGCGGGGGCCTGTTCCATGGCCTCGGCGGCGGCGCGGGCGCGCAGGTCCTCCACGACGGTGCGCACCTGGGCGATGGCCCGGTTCAGGCGCCTGCGGCCCAGTTCACCGCGGACGTCTCCGACGTGGGGGAGCTTGGGGATGCTCGGCCGCACGGCGGCGCGGCGGCGGGTGAAGGCGTCGACGCTCTCATCGGCGCCGGGTTCGGGTTCGGGGGGTGGGACGAGGTCGAACTTCATCAGGAGGGCTCCCGTTCGGCAGTGGGGGATGCTGTCGCGGCGGGTCGGGAGACATGATGCACGAGGGGTCGGACGCAGCGCATCGCCGTTCTCACGGAGGGTTTCGGTGTTCGCGCACGTCACAGCGGCCGGGGAGGGATACCGCGGGGTTTGGCCGCATCCGGCCACGGCCGGTGATGTGGGTCACCCCGCAGGGGTCGGGGATCGCTTCAGAGCGAAACCACGGGCCGATCGTCTCAGTGCGAACCCCGCCGGGCACCCGGCCGCGAACCGGGCCCCGGTGTCACCACCGCCGTACGGTCTCCGCCCGCTGGCGGGGGACTCCGGGGGCGTCCGCGGCGCGCGGTCCGCGCTCCTGCCCTCCGCGCTGCTCCCCGGTGACCTCCAGGTCGTCGAACTCGAAGGCGGGCGAGGCCACGGCGGTGGCCAGGGTCTCCTCGGCGGTCATCGGCCGCAGCGTCTGCCACACGCCCGGCGGGACGTGCACCTGGAGGTACTGGCCCGCTTCCACGTGCGGCCCCAGGATGTACCTGTGCTCCGTCTCCGGCCGCTGCCCGTCCCCGCCGAGTTCGATGATGGCGGGACCGCCCCGGGCGAAGGACCAGAGCGCCCCCTGCCTCAGCCGGTGCCAGCGGCACCGGTCGCCGGCGCACAGCAGGTACTGCATGGCCGAGGCGGTCTGGCGCTCGCCGTCATAGCCCGGCGGGCATGCGGACACCCCGCTGGACCAGGTGTGCCGGAACCAGCCGCCCTCGGGGTACGGGAACAGGTCGAGGGCCTCGGCGGTGGGTCCGCGCTGGTCCACGGAGGTGAACACTCCCGGGGGCTCGCGGCGCAGGTAGCGCACGCCCACCACCGACTCGCGGGGGATGGGGCCGTAGATGTGGGGGAAGGGCGTGTCCTCGTCGGGTGCCGTGCCGCCGGGCGGGTCCACCAGGGTGATGTGGCGGGCGGGCACTTGCCAGTGCACCTCGCACGAGAGCCGCAGGGTGTCGATCACCAGGACGCAGAAGGGCTCCTTCACCTGGTGGTAGAGGGTGTTGGCCACGGCCAGCATGGCGTGCTCGTTGGGTGAGGCGTAGACGAACCCGTCGGTGTGCAGGGTCTCCGGTTCCAGGTCCCCTGTGCCGTGCCGCCAACGGGACAGCTCGGTCATGTGCAGCACGTAGTTCATCGCCATCAGCCCCGCCACGCCCCCGGAGGGAACAGGAGTCGCACCCGCCCCTTTTGTGCCCTCTTTCCCGAATTTACCGAGGCGCAACCCTGCCGGAGCGGCGGCGGTTCACCCCAGGCGCTCCACTGCGCCATCCACGGCCAGTTGCAGCCGACGGCGCAGCGCGGCACCGCCCTGCCGGTCGGTGCGCACCTCCACGACCCGCAGTCCCTCCCCCATCAGCGCCTTGGGCAGGTCCGCCGCCCACTCCACGCGCGTGTAGGGCACACCGGACACGGCCGCCACCTGCTCCATCGACACCCCGTGCGGGGTGCCGAAGACCCGCTCGAAATCGGGGTGCCCGGCCTGCTCCAGCCCGGAGAAGATCCCGCCGCCGTCGTTGTTGACCACCACCACCGCCAGGTTGGGCCGCGGCTCACCCGGTCCGATGATCAGACCGTTCTGGTCGTGCAGCATCGCCAGGTCGCCCAGCAGCGCGAAGGCCGGGCCGCCCCCGTCCCGCTGGTGGGCCAGCGCCGCACCGACCGCGGTGGAGACCGTCCCGTCGATCCCGCTCACCCCGCGGTTGCCCACCAGGCGCACGCCGCACCGGGACCGCATGGTGGCGTCCAGGTCGCGGATGGGCATGCTCGACCCCGCGAAGAGCAGCGAACCCGCGGGCGCCTGCGAGGCCAGGTCGCGCGCCAGCCGCGGCTCGCTCACCCACTCCTCGCCGTCCAGCACCCCGTCCAGGGCACCCCGGGCCGCCTCCTCGGCCCGCCGCCAGGAGCGGGACCAGTCGGTGCGCCGCGGCGCGTCCCACGAGACCCCCTCCGGGGGCGCCACCGCCGCCACCACGTCGGTGGCGGTGCGCACCGGGTCGGCGAAGGCGTTGCCCAGGGCGGCCCGCGGGTCGCCCGCCGCTCCGGCCGTCACCACCACGTGCCGCTCCGCGCGGCGCAGGAACGCCGACACCTGTCTGGACAGGTTGGGGCGGCCCACGCTCACCACGAACTCGGGGACGTGGCCGGCGGCGAAGGCGGGACAGGCCAGCAGTTGGCGGTAGGTGGAGATTGATCCGTCGCGGCGCGCGTTGGAGGTGGGCTCGGCCAGCAGCGGCCACCCCGTCAACTCGGCCAGCGCCAGGAACGGCACCGGATCGTAGTCGCCGTCACCGCACACGATCACGCCCCGCTCGCACCAGGGCAGGGCAAAGGGGACCGGCTCGGAGCGCGGGCCGGGACGGGCGATCCACGGACGGCCGCCCTCCCGCCCCTCCAGCGGCTCCGTCCAGTCCACCGGGCCCGGTTCGTCGGGGGTGAGCGGGTCGCGGAAGGCCACGTTGACGTGAACCGGACCGGGCCGTCCCCCGGAGGCGGCCCCCCACACGCGGCAGGCCAGCGAACGCCAGTAGGCCACCATCCCGGGCACCGCGTCGGCCGTGCCGACCTCGGTGAACATGCGCACCGCGCCGCCGTACAGGCCGATCTGGTCCACGGTCTGGTTCGCGCCGGTCCCCCGCAGCTCGGGCGGGCGGTCCGCGGTCAGCACGAGCAGGGGCACACCGCTCTCGTCCGCCTCCAGGACCGCCGGGTGGAAGTTGGCCGCCGCCGTCCCCGACGTGCACACCACCGCCACCGGGCACCGCGAGGCCCGCGCCAGGCCGAGCGCCAGGAAGGAGGCCGAGCGCTCATCGATCCGCACGTGCACGCGCACGTCGGGGTGGGCGACCAGTGCCAGCGCGAGCGGGGTCGAGCGCGACCCCGGTGCGATCACGGCCTCGGCCAGCCCGCAGCGGACCAGTTCGTCGACGAGGACCCGTGCCAGGGCGGTAGAGGGATTCATCAGCTATGCGGGACGTCCCCCGGGCCTTCGGCCCGGGGGCACGGGCGCCCCTGCCTCCTTGCGGGTCGTGTACTCGTAACTGCTTCGTGGGGGGCGAGGACGCGGGGTCCGACCTCCAGTGAACCGCCTCCACATTGGTCCTATGACAGGACGTCCCACCTTGGGCCCTGTCAGGACTGTACGGGATCACCCGCCGCACGGGCGGCCTCCGCCCTCCTGCGCCAGGCGGACGCGTCGGTCTCCACCGCGCGCAGCCGCCACTCGTCCACCGACACCGCGCGCACCGGGAGGAACCCGTCCTCGGGCAGCAGCGGCTCGGCGGTGACGTCGGCGGTGAGCATCTGCATGGTGGCCAGACCGCAGGCGTAGGGCAGTTCGGGAAGCGCCGCCGCCAGCGCCACACCGGCGGCCAGCCCCACGGACGTCTCCACCGCGCTGGAGACCACCACCGGCAGACCGCACGCCCGCGCCACCCGCAGGGCCGCACGCACCCCGCCCAGCGGCTGCACCTTGAGCACCACGATGTCGGCCGCCCCTGCGGCGCGCACCCGCAGCGGGTCCTCGGCCCGGCGCACCGACTCGTCGGCGGCCACCGGGACGCCGATCCGCCGCCGTACCCGGGCCAGCTCCTCCAGCGTGGCGCACGGCTGCTCGACGTACTCCAGGCCGAACCGCTCCAGCCTCCCGACCACGCGCACGGCCGTGTCCACGTCCCAGGCGCCGTTGGCGTCCACCCGGATCCGTCCGGCGGGCCCCAGGGCATCGCGCACGGCCGCCACCCGCTCCAGGTCCTCGCGGGGGTCCTGACCGCGCTCGGCGACCTTGACCTTGGCGGTGGCGCAGCCCCCGGCCCGGACGATCTCCGCCGCCCGCCCCGGTCCCACCGCGGGTACGGTCACGTTCACCGGCACCCGGTCGCGCACCGGCGCGGGAAAGCCCCGGTGGGCGGCCTCGTGGCAGGCCGCCCACCAGCGCGAGCACTCTCGCGGGCCGTACTCGGCGAAGGGCGAGAACTCCCCCCACCCCGCCGGGCCGCGCACGAGCAGGCCCTCGCGCACGGTGATGCCGCGGAACCGGTTGCGCAGACCGATCGCGAAGGAGCGCCCCGCGGCGGGCTCCCCCTCCGTCCCGGTTCCGGGGACGGCCGTCACGGGCGGCGCGGGAACTTGTCGAAGTTCGGGCGGCGCTTCTCCTTGAACGCGTCGCGGCCCTCCTGGGCCTCCTCGCTCATGTAGTAGAGCATCGTGGCGTCACCGGCGAACTGCTGCATGCCCGCCGCGCCGTCGCTGACGGTGTTGATGGCGCCCTTGACCATGCGCAGCGCCAGCGGGGACTTCTCCAGCATCTCGCGCGCCCAGCGGACGGTCTCGGCCTCCAGCTCGGCCAGCGGGACGACGGTGTTGACCATGCCCATCTCCAGCGCCTCCTGGGCACTGTACTGGCGGCACAGGTACCAGATCTCGCGGGCCTTCTTCAGGCCCACCGTCTGCGCCAGCAGCCATGAGCCGTAGCCGCCGTCGAAGGAGCCGACCTGGGGGCCGGTCTGCCCGAACTTGGCGTTGTCCGCGGCGATGGTCAGGTCGCAGCACACCTGGAGGACGTTGCCGCCGCCGATCGACCAGCCCGCCACCATGCAGATCACCGGTTTGGGCAGGCGGCGGATCTGCACCTGGAGATCGAGCACGTTCAGGCGGCCGATCCCCTGCTTGGCGACGGCGTCGTCACCCATGTAGCCGTCCTCGCCACGGATCTTCTGGTCGCCGCCGGAACAGAACGCCCGGTCGCCGGCGCCGGTGAAGATGATCACGCCGACCCCGGAGTCGTCGCGGGCGGCGTTGAAGGCGTCCTGCAACTCGAAGAGGGTCTGAGGCCGGAAGGCGTTGTGCACCTCCGGCCGGTTGATCGTGATCTTGGCGATACCCTCCGCGGTCTCGTAGATGATGTCGGAATACTCGCCCGACCGCTGCCACTCGATCACGCTGCTCACGACTGCTGTTCTCCTCAACCAGGCACTGGGGACGGCCGCGGACGCGGCGGGTCCACCGCGGGTGGGGCCGCGTCCACGCGCCAACCCTACGCATTGTGCCAGGCGGCCCCGCCCCCGTGGGCGCGCCCCCGGGTCAGGGTGCCTTGCGCTCCGAGGCGGGCATACGCTGTCCGGCGTGGCAGATTCGAACACCGTCGGCGCTCCCGCACCCGGCACCGGCTCCCCGGGGGGGCGTCCCCTGCGCGCCGTGCGCGGACTGGCGCCCGCACAGATCAACGGCCTGCTCACGCGTGCGCTCGACGGCGACGGGCCCGCCCTCCTCCCCGTCCCCGACGGCACCCCCGACGCACGGGTCGCGGACCTGCTCGCCTCGATGCGTCCGTCCTCGCTGCTGACGCCCGACGGGCTGACCGGCCTCTCCGGCGGCGCGCCCGTGCGCGAGGACACCGCGCTGGTCATCGCCACCTCCGGCTCCACCGGCCCCCCCAAGGGCGTGGAACTGTCCTCCTCGGCGCTGCGGTCCTCCGCCCGCGCCTCGGTGGCACGTATCGGGGCCGGGCCGGGCGACACCTGGCTGTGCGTGCTGCCCGCGGCACACGTCTCCGGCCTCCAGGTCATGGTGCGCGCCCTGGCCACCGGCGGCGAGGCCGTGCACGCGCCCTTCGACCCCGTCGCCGTGGCCGCCCTGGCCCACCGGCTGCGCCCGCACGTGTCCCTGGTCCCCACCCAGTTGCGCCGCCTGCTGGCCGCGGGCGCCGACCTGTCGGCGTTCGGCGCGATCCTGCTGGGCGGGGCCGCCGCCGAACTCGCGCTGCTGGCGGCGGCGCGCGACGCGGGGGGACGGGTGGTCACCACCTACGGCATGACCGAGACCAGCGGCGGCTGCGTCTACGACGGCCTGCCGCTGGACGGCGCACGGGTCCGTGTGGAGTCCGACCGCCCCGGATCGCCCGGCCGGATCCTGCTGTCGGGGCCGATGCTGCTGAGCGGCTACCGCCTGCCGCCCGGCGCGTCCGCCGACCCGGGCACCCTGTCCTCCGGCCCCGGCGGCCGCCGGTGGCTGCGCACCAACGACCTGGGGCGTCTGGACGCCGGGGGCCGTCTGCACGTCCTGGGCCGGGCGGACGGGGTGATCAACACCGGCGGCCACAAGGTCGTGCCGGAGCAGGTGTGCTCCCTGCTGATGGAGCACCCTGAGGTGGCCGACGCCGCCGTGGTGGGCAGGCCCGACCCCGAGTGGGGGCAGAGCGTCACCGCGGTCGTCGTGCCCGCGAACCCGGCCGCCCCGCCCACCCTGGACCGGCTCCGCGCGTGGGTGCGCGAGCGCCTGCCGGCCTACGCGGCGCCGCGGGTCCTGGAGGTGCGCGAGGCGCTGCCGCTGCTGGCCTCGGGCAAGCCCGACCTGGCGGCCCTGCGCACTCCCGCTGAGTGAGGCCGGGGACGGGTCCGCGCTCTCCGGCCGCTGCCCCGTCCGGGTGCCGGATCGCTCCCGGGCCGATGCGGGCGGGTGCCGGTCGGAGACGCCAGTTGGCTCAACTCCCCTCTCCCTTCCCCGCGCCGCCGTGCCGTCGGGGGCGGTCCAGGACCAGGTCGCCGGCGCGGGACAGGACCTGGAGCCGGGTCCGGTCACCGTGGTCGGCGGCGAGGAAGTGCGCGCCGATCGCGAGGCAGAAGGCGAGCAGACCGCGGGCCTCGACCTCGTCGGGGTCGGGGCAGAAGGTGCCGATCGTCTCGCGCAGCAGCGCCATCCGCTGGTTGTCCACCCGCCGCAGCCGTTCGGCGACGGCCTCGTCACGCCGGGACCAGTCACGGATCGCCAGGTCGATGGGGAGCAGGCGGTCGTCGGAGAAGGTGAGCATGCCCGCGAGCTGGGCCCTGTCCCTGGGGTCGCCGCCCTCGCGCTCGACCCGGTCGAGTACCTCGTCGACGCTTTCCCGCTCCCAAGCGTCCAACATCGCCTCCAGCAGTGCGTCGCGGTCCGCGAAGTGCCCGTAGAAACCGCCCTTGGTGACACCGATCCGCTTCGCCAGCGCCTCGACCCGGACAGCGTCCGGGCCGCCGTCGGCCAGAGCCCGCAGACCTTCCTCGATCCACCTCTCACGCGGCGTGCGAACAGTACCCACGATGTGCGCCACCCCACCTACCCAGCTCGTATACGCGGCCGTATAAACGGTATACCCTCGTTCTATACGTAAGCGTATACGCGGCGGGGGCGAATCCGGACCGCAACAGGCCCCCGCCCTTCCCTGAGGCAGGAAAGGCGGCAGCAGCCATGAGACTCCCCCACACCGCCCACACCGCCCGGCCGTGGCGGATCCACGAACTCACCCGCGACTTCCGACTGGAGGACGTGTGGGCGTTTCGCACCCCGGGCGCCGGGCCGGACGACTTCCCGGCGATGCTCGCCGCGCTGCGGGAGGCGGGCGGCCCCGAGCGGCAGTCCGCACCGGTCCGGTTCCTGTTCGCCCTGCGCTGGAAGCTCGGAGCCCTGTTCGGTTGGGACCGGCCGACGAACGGGGTGGGAACCCGCGTCCGTTCACTGCGCGAGCGCCTGCCCGCCGACCTCCGAAAGGCCCCGGACACCCCGGGCTCCGGCGGCGACCCGTTCACGCCGGTCTACGAACTCGACGACGAGCGCGCCAGCGAACTGGCGAACACGACCGTCCACACCGTCATGCACCTGGGATGGGCGCCGACCGACCGGGGCGAGTACGAACTGCGCATGGCCGCCCTCGTCAAGCCCAACGGCCTGCTCGGCAGAGCGTACATGGCCGCCATCGCCCCGTTCCGCCGCTTCGTCGTCTACCCGGCGCTGACGCGTCAGTGGGAGGCCGCCTGGCGCGACCGCCCGCGACCGGCGGACGGTCTGCGCCCCGGGAACCGTTGACGGTGGCGTGTGCCAGAGCACGGCCGTGGCCGGCCGCCCTCCCGGGTCGGCCCCCGGCCCGCCCCTGCGCCGAACCGGAGTTACCGGGCCACCGCGAACACATGGGACCCTGACCTCAGCGGGTGCCCGACCGTCGGTACCCGCACCAGGTGGCACCGGGGCCTGATCCGGTACGGACCGGGGGAACTTCCCTTCCTCCTCCGGCGTCTACCTGAGTATCCGGCCCCTCGTCCCCCGAGAAGGAGGTCCGCGGTTGGCTCCAGCCATCGACCCGCTCGATCCCGCCCCTGCGCCCTCCCCGGGTCGGCCGGATCATCCTCCCCGAGCGCGAACAGGCTTCTTTACCTGTTCACCGTGGCCTTTGGCCACCGATCGGAGCGTGATCCATGCCACTTCGAACGATATCCAATCGAGACAGGGAACATTTGACTCCCCGACACGTTGGACATATTGGCGCGTCCAGTCGGTGGGACTCCTCCGCCGCGTGCCACACGTCATGGAAGGGAGGGAGGTGCCCCGATGACGAGCACTGCCCCCGCCGCTCCGGCCACGACCGAAGCCGCCGCAGGCACCGCTCCGACCGAGGACCCGGCCGCCCACGCGGCCCTGTCCGAACTGCTCACCCACGGGCGCACACAGGGGAACCTGTCCCTCTCCGAACTGCGTACCGCTTTCTCCGCGGCCGGAGTCACCGCTCCCGAAGGCCGCTCCATCCTGCGTGAACTCACCAAGAACGGGGTCCGGCTCGCCAAGGGGGGCGACGACTCCGTGCTGGTGGCCGATCCTGACGCCGAGGACGACGTGCTGGAAGACACTCTGATCGCGACGGTGCCCGACTCCGACGAGGCGCCCAAGGCCGCATCCGGCAAGGGCGCAGCCCGCAAGGGCCCCTCCCCTCGGAGGAAGGCCCGCTCCACGCGGCGCGCCAAGAAGACCCAGAACACCAAGGCCGCCGAGCCCGAGACCAGCGGCGAGGCCGACCTCGACGACCAGTCACCCGCCATGGGCGACTCGGTCCACACCTACCTCAAGGCCATCGGACGGCGCCAGCTCCTCACCGCGGAGCAGGAGGTCGACCTGGCCAAGCGGGTGGAGGCCGGCCTCTACGCCGAGTACCGCCTGGGCCGGCACGGCGAGATCGACGGCTCCGTCGAGATGGCCCGGGCCGAGATCGAGGAACTGGAGTGGGTGGCCGAGGACGGCCGCACGGCCAAGTCCCACATGCTGGAGGCCAACCTGCGCCTGGTGGTGTCGGTGGCCAAGAAGTACAGCGACCGGGGCATGTCCCTGCTGGACGTGGTCCAGGAGGGCAACCTGGGCCTGATCCGCGCGGTGGAGAAGTTCGACTACACCAAGGGCTTCAAGTTCTCCACCTACGCCATGTGGTGGATCCGCCAGGCCATCCAGCGCGGCTTCGCCGACTCCGCGCGCACCATCCGCCTGCCCGTGCACGTCCTTGAGCTGCTGAGCAAGGTCAGCCGCCTGGAGCGCGACATGCACCAGGCGCTGGGACGAGAGCCCACCCCGGAGGAGCTCGCCCTGGAGCTGGACAAGACCCCGGCCCAGATCGAGGAGCTGCTGCGCGTCACCCGCCAGCCGATCAGCCTGGACTCCACGATCGGCGAGGACGGCGAGACCCGGATCGGCGACCTCATCGAGGACGTGGACGCCTCGGAGGCCTCCGAGGTGGTCGACCGCCAGCTCATGGCCGACCAACTGCGCAACGCGCTGTCGGACCTGGAGCCCCGCGAGGCGACGATCATGTCCCTGCGCTTCGGCCTCATGGACGGCCGCCCGCGTACCCTGGACGAGATCGGCAAGCACCTGGGGCTGACCCGCGAGCGCATCCGCCAACTGGAGAAGCAGTCGCTGTCCAAGCTGCGCCACCCGAGCCGGGCACGGCAACTGCTGGACTTCGCCAGCTAGGGGGAGGCCGGGGCCGCGCACGGACGTCCGTGCGCGGCCCCGGCCGTGTCAGGGACATCCCGGAGATTCCCCTGGCTTTGCGGCCGCACCGGGCGGTGCGGGCGCAGGCGGTGCCAGGATGGAGGGCATGACCGACACGCCCCAGCGAACCCAGGACGAGGTCGCCGCCGCTCTGCGGGCCGGCCGCGAACTCGGCCCCGAGTACGACGACGCCGTCGCGGCGTCCCTGGTCGAACGCATCGACGGGACGATCGACGAGCGCGTACGCCACCACGTCGCCCAGCACACCAAGGACGCCGACCGCCCCGGAATCCCCGCCAACACCGCGCGCTTCGTCCTGACCCTGGTGTTCATGGGGCTGAGCATTCCGCTCACCGCCATCGCCGGGGGTACCGCGGGAACCGTCGGCGTGGTCGTCCTGTGGCTGGGGCTGGTCGTCTTCTACCTCGTCTCCGTGCTGGGCCTGCGCCGCTGAGCCGCGCCCCTAGAGCAGGAACCAGGCCACCAGCGCCGCCGGTACCAGCACGACCACGGCCAGGACCGCCACCACGAACCAGGTGTGCGTGCGGCGCGGCCGGAAGCCGTAGCCCCCGTCGTAGTAGTGGTCCCCGTGGTAGTGCTCGTCGTCGGGGCGCCCTGGGCCCCGCTTCCTGCGCCCGCGGCGCGGACGGCGGCCGGGCGGCGCCGACTGCACCCGGTCGACCCTGGACCAGCCCGCCCCGGCCCGCTGCTCGCGCGGCGCACCGGCCGCCCTGTCCGAGGCCTTGCCGGACGTCCCCGGTTTCCCGCCCGGCACGGCCGGGCCCTTCCCAGCCGCACCCGGCCGCTTGCCCGGCCCGCCACCCGAACGGTGCACCGGCCGCCGGTCCATGCCCTTGCCCATCGAAGCCCCTTCGCCCGCCTGACGCCGTGCACGACGCTAGCGGACCGGGCCCCGCCGCGGGAGGCGGCGGCCGGTAACGGCCATATAAGGGACAGGCCGACGGCCGGGGTCACCCCTCCAGGACCGCGCGCAGGATCTCCACCGCCTCGTCGTGGCCGATCCCCACCCGGGAGATCACCTCGGCGTAGGCGCGGGCGGCCGCCAGGGCCTCCGCCCGCTGGTCGTCCCCGCCGGCCGCGACGAAGGTCCCCGAACGCCCGCGCGTCTCGACCACACCGGCCTGTTCCAGCTCCCGGTAGGCCCGCGCGACCGTGTTCACCGCCACCGACAGCTCACCGGCCAGCGACCGCACCGTGGGCAGGCGGTAGCCGACGGGCAGCTCACCGTTGGCCGCGGCGATCGCGACGATCGTTCGGATCTGCTCGTAGGGCGGTACCTTCGACGTCGGGTCGATGCGGATGAAATCCGCCATCATGCACTGCGCTCCCCACCAGGGTCCCTCCCCGCACCGCGGGGAACCGTGTCCGTCCGGCCGGACACCAAACTAACCGGCCCGGCCCCGCGCCCCCACCCGGCGGGGCTCACACCACACCGGCCACCCTGCGCGGAACGCGCTGGACACCGTGGAGGCGGTGCTCCTCCCGGGCGGTCAGCAGTCGCTCCGCCACCAGCGTCGCCTCGCGCACCTCGGGCCGGGCCAGGCGCTTGCGGCGGTAGATGGCGTCGCGGTAGCCGCGCGGCCCGACCAGGACCCGCTCACGCGCGTAGGCGGCGCGCATCGCCTCGGTCAGCGCCGTGTCCAGTGCCAGGCCGCAGGCGCGCAGCTCCGCGGCCGGCGCCTCCCGGTCCCGTGCCCCGGCCAGCGCCTCCTCGGCCCCGGCGACCGCCCGCAGCAGTTCGGGCAGGCGCCGGGCGCTCTCCTCGTCCTGCGCAAGGCTCTCACGCGCCTGTGTCCTGGTCTGCTGGGTCAGTGCCATGTCACCGTCTCCGTAACGCGAACCGTCGGTCGGGACTAACTCTAGAGGTGACGTAGATCATCGCACACCACTGCCGGGAACGCCGATGGTGGCGAACGTCGGCCCCTGCCGCCACACTGATCCTGGACACCGGGAAAGGAACATCAGTTGAGCAGGAACAACGCCGGCCTGAGTCGGGAGCGCATCATCCTCGAAGCGCTGCACATCATCAGCGGACGCGGGCTGGGCGGACTCTCCATGCGGCGCCTGGGCGACGCCCTGGAGGTCGAGGCGATGGCGGTCTACCACCACTTCCCCCTGGGCAAGGACCAGTTGTTCAGCGCGATCGCCGCCTACGTCACCTCGCCGCGACCGGTCCGTCCGCCCGAAGAGGACGGGGAGGGGGCCGAGCCGGAGGAGGCCGAGAGCGGCCCGTGGGACGTGCGCCTCACCGACTGGGCCCGCGCCTACCGCTCCCGGCTGCTGGAGTTCTCCGGAGCGCTCTCCCTGCTGGTCCACCGGGCCCCGCACACGCCCGCGGACACGGCGTCGCGCGCCCTCGTCCAGGGGGCGTTCCTCGACGCGGGCCTGTCCGGCGCCGACACCGTCCGCGCAGCCGAGGCCCTGTACTCCCACGTGCTCGGCTCGGTGATCCACCAGGTCCGGCACTCTGGAGCGGAGGACGCCCCCGACGAGGCGGAGTGCGAGGCGCGGTTCCGGTTCGGTCTGCGCGCACTCCTGCGCGGACTCGTTCCGGACATGTGAATTCCCTCCCCACGCGGAACCGGAACCGGTCCCCTGGCGTCTACTCACGTCAAGGGGCGCACCGCCACCGAAGACCCTCCCCGGCCCCCGCGCCCCGGCCGAGGAGATCGGAAGGCCTGACATGGTTCTCAAACGCCTGCTCGCGGGTATCGGTGTCGGCGGGGCCACCGTCGAGACCGTCCTGGACACCGACCGGGCACAACCCGGGGGAGCCCTCCGCGGCACCGTGCACGTCCAGGCCGGGGACGTGGAGCAGAAGATCGACCGCCTCACCGTGGGCCTCCAGGCACGTGTGGAGGTGGAGTCCGGTGACTACGAGAGCGTCCAGGACGTGGAGTTCCACCGGGTCCAGCTCGGCGGGGAGGCGGCCATCGCCCCCGGGCAGACCTTCTCGGTGCCCTTCCAGCTCTCCGTGCCCTGGGAGACCCCGATCAGCAGCTACGGGGGGCGCCCCCTCCACCACATGAACCTGGGGGTGAACACGCGCCTGGAGGTGGCCAAGGCCGTCGACCCGGGCGACCTCGACCCCGTGGCGATCGAGCCCCTGCCCTCCCAGGCGGCGCTCCTGGACGCCCTGGTCTCCCTGGGGTTCGGCTTCCAGCACGCCGACGTGGAGAAGGGCCGGGTCCTGCGGACGCGCCAGACGCTGCCCTTCTACCAGGAGTTCGAGTACCGCTCCCCCGGCCACTACCAGGGGCTGAACTCGCTGGAGCTGACGATGGTCTCCGACCACGCCGGGATGGACGTCGTCCTGGAGCTGGACAAGAAGCCCGGGCTGCTCTTCTCCGAGAGCCGGGACACCTTCCACAGCCTCAGCGTCGGCCACCAGGAGGCGGTGGGCTACGACTGGCGAGGCTACCTGCACCACTGGATCGGCTCCCTGGCCGGGCGCAGGCGCCTGCTCTGACCGGATGCGGGCCCCGCCGGGCCCGCATTCACCGGTCCGCCGGAGCACGGAGGCCCCTGCCGCGGCGTCGTCTCCGAGGCCGGATCAGCGGTACGGTTTGTCATATACCGCACACTTGTTCCTATTCCGACCCTCGGGTGAGAAGGCTGTCCCTCTTGGAACCCCTCCACTCCTCCGATCCCGCCCGTATCGGCGACTACCGGCTCTCCAAGCGCCTGGGAGCGGGCGGTATGGGCCAGGTCTACCTCGCCCATACCGCCTCCGGACGCGGGATCGTCATCAAGACCATCCGCTCCGAACTCGCCCGGGACCAGGGGTACCGCGACCGCTTCGCCCGTGAGGCCGAGGCCGCGCGGCGGGTCGGCGGCTTCCACACCGCCCAGGTCGTGGACGCCGACCCCCACGCCGAGCGTCCCTGGATCGCCACCGCCCACATCCCCGGCCCCACCCTCGCCCGGGCCGTCCTCGACCACGGCCCCCTGGTACCGCCGCCGTTGCACGTCCTGGCCATGGGGCTCGCCGAGGGGCTCAAGGCCGTCCACTCCTGCGACCTGGTCCACCGCGACCTCAAACCGAGCAACATCATCCTCAGCGGCGACGGGCCGCGCATCATCGACTTCGGCGTCGCCCGCCCCCTCGACGACGCCCGCGACATGACCAGGGAGGGCGAGGTCTTCGGCTCCCTGCCCTACATGTCCCCCGAGCAGGTCGACAGCGCCCGCGTCGGCCCCGCCTCGGACGTGTTCTCCCTGGGCACCGTCCTGGCCTACGCGGCCACCGGGACCAACCCCTTCGCCGGTGCCTCCACGATCGAGACCCTCAAGCGCATCGTCGGGCCCCCGCCCGTCCCGGTCGGGGTCGACCCGCGCGTGCGGGACCTGATCGCCGACTGCTGGAACCACGACCCCGGGCGGCGACCGACCCCCGACCAGGTCCTGGCCCGTTTCGACGCACCCGACCCAGAGGACTCCTGGCCCCCGCCCCACCTGTCCGGCGCGGCCACGCACCCTCCGGCGGAGACGGCTCCGGTCGCCCATCCCCCGCTCACCGATCCGCCGTCACCGGGAGCGTCCACACCCTCTCCGGGGATCGTGGCCCGGTGGGAGCCTTCGGCACCGCACCACCACCTCCCCGTTCCCATGCCCGCGGCCTACCCGGTGTCCAGGCGCCGCAGGACCTGGCTGCGGGCGGGACTCGCCGCCGCCCTGGTACTGGTCGTGGTCGGCGCCGCGGTCCCCCTCCTGCTGAGCCCGGACACCGAACCCGGCCGACGCGGCGAGCCCGGGGGAAGGTCGGCCACGGTGCTCACCGAGCACGACGGCCGGGTGCGCTCGGTGGCCTTCAGCCCCGACGGCACCCTCCTGGCCAGCGGCAGCGACGACACCACCGCACGCCTGTGGAGCGCCAAGACGGGCGAACACCTCGCCGTCCTGTCCGGGCACCGCGACTGGGTGCGCTCGGTGGCCTTCAGCCCCGACGGCACCCTGCTCGCCACCGGCGGCGACGACGCGACCGTCCACCTCTGGGACACCGGTACCGGTGAGAGCACCGCGGCCCTGAGCTGGCCGGGCGGCTCCAGCGCCTACATCCTCTCGGTGGCCTTCCATCCGGCGGGCGACACGATCGCCGTAGCGGGCGACGACGGCGCCGTGGAGCTGTGGGATACCGGAAACGGTGCGCGAACCGCCTCGTTCACCGGCCACAGCGGTTCCGTGAACGCCGTCGCCTTCGACCCCGAGGGCGGCCTCCTGGCCACCGCGGGCGACGACGGCACCGCGCGGCTGTGGGACGTGGGGTCCGCTCAACAGGTCGCCTCGTTCACCGGGCACGGCAACGGTGTGAACGCGGTGGCCTTCGGCCCCGGAGGCGGCCTGCTCGCCACGGCGGGCAACGACGGCACCGCGCGGCTGTGGGACACCGGAAGCGGCGACCCCGTCGCCGCCTTCTCCGGCCACGACGACTGGGTGCGCTCGGTGGCCTTCGGCCCCGGAGGCGACCTGCTCGCCACCGGCGGCGACGACGATACGGCGATCCTGTGGGACGTGGACTCGGCGACGCCGATCACCGTCCTCGAAGACCACGAGGACTGGGTCCGTTCCGTGGCGATCAGCCCGAACGGCAAAACCCTGGCGACCGCGGGCTACGACGACACGGTCCGCCTGCGGGGAACCGGGTGAGCGCGACGGCTCCGCCGGGGCGGCGGCCGGTCCGCTCCCGTTCCGGCGGAACGGACCGATGCCTTTACGTCGTAGATTCGATACTTTCGACGGGGCGGCCCCCCTCCAGACGCAGGCCCGCCCCCTCCCAGCGGCGGCGCAGCCACCGGTCGTGCGAGGCCGCCACGACCGCGCCGGGTGCGCGCCCCAGCGCCTCCTCCAGCTCCTCCGCCAGGGACAGGGACAGGTGGTTGGTGGGCTCGTCCAGCAGCAGCACGTCCGGGGCCGCCCCCACCAGCATCGCCAGGGCCAGCCTGCGCCGCTGGCCCACGCTCAGCTCCCCCACCGGCCGGTCCTGGTCGCGGGCGGCCACCAGCCCCAGTTCACTCAGGCGCGGCCGCCCCGGGTCGCCGTTCAGCCCCCCGTACAGCGAGCGGGGCGTCCGCCGCGGGTCGGGGAAGACCACGTCCTGCTCCAGCAGCGCCACCGTCGCGCCCCGCCGCCACCACACGTGCCCCGACTCCGGGCGCAGCAGGTGCCCCATGGCGCGCAGCAGCGTGGACTTGCCCGCGCCGTTGGGGCCGGTGACCAGCAGCCGCCCGTCCGAAGGCACGTCCAGGCGGGCCACCTCCAGCCTCCCGGGCACCACCAGGTCCCGGACCGCCAGGGCCGTGCCATCCGTGCCCGGGTCCCGGGTCAGTGCTCCGGCGAAGCTCAGCGGCCGGGGCGGCCTGCGCACCTGGCCGCGCTCCAGTTCCTCCAGGCGGCCCCGCGCGTCGCGGACCCGCCGGGAGACCTGGGCGGCGACCCGACCGCCCTTGTAGTCGTAGGCCATCTTCGCGTTGTCCCTGGGGCCGCGGCCGTGCGCGACCTGGCGCGCGGTGGTGCGCGCCGCCTCGCGCAGCGCCTTCACGTCCCTCTGCTCGCGCTGGTGGCGCTGCTCCCAGCGCTCCCGCTCCAGGCGCTTCTCCCGCAGGTAGGCGGAGTAGGCACCGCCGTAGTGGACCGGACCGTCCACCGCCGGATCCAGGTCCACCAGCCCCGTGCACACCGCGTCCAGGAACACGCGGTCGTGGCTGGCCAGCACCACCGCGCCCGGCAGGGAGCACAGGTAGCCCTCCAGGAACTCCATGGCCCGGTCGTCGAGGTGGTTGGTGGGCTCGTCCAGCAGCAGCGTCCCGGGGCGGCGGACCAGCAGGGCGGCCAGACCCAGACGGCCCCGCTCGCCCCCCGACATCCGCCCGACCCGCCGCCGCGGCGGGATCCCCGCCAGGCCCAGTCCGGCCAGCACGGTCCCGGCGCGGCGGCCGGCGTCCCACACCTCCAGCCGCTCCGCCTCGGACAGGGCCCTGCCGTAGGCGCGCAGCGCGTGTGCGTCAGCCGGGTCGGCTTCCAGGGCGGCGGTGGCCCCGGCCAGGCGATGCTCCACCTCCCGGGCGGGGGCGAGCGCCTCGGCCACCACCTCGGCCAGGGTGGCGTGGGGCGGATAAGGAAGTTCCTGGTGGAGGAAGCCGGTCTCTTCGGGACCGGCCACGGTTCCGGCGTCGGGCTCCTCCAATCCGCCGAGCAGCCGCAGCAGCGTGGACTTGCCAGCACCGTTCTCCCCCACCAGGCCGATCCTCTGGCCGGGTGCGGCGTCCAGGTCGAGGCCGTCGAACACCACCCGGGCGCCGTAGGCCTTGGCGAGTCCGCGTGCGCGCAGTACGGGGCCGCCGGATGCGGTCGGCGCCGTGTCATATGCGGTCATGGGCCGCCCTTCGTCTCAGGGCGGGTCTCGATGCCGAGCGCGCGGAAGCACGGTCCAGGGCTGGGAAAGCCGACACCGAGACCGCACCCGTGTGGGAACAGGGAGGCGCCGAGCGGGGCGAGGGCTCAGAGCCCGCAGGTGCGGGCGAGCGCCGCGCGCTCGGCGCGTGTGGTCTCGTGGTGTCAGCTCAGCATCGTGCGGCCAGGCTATCCGCGCGCCTCGAAGCGGGGCAAACGTTTTTCGGTGTCCTCTTCGGCACCGCGCTGTCCGGTTCGGGGGAAAGTACCGATGGCCGGTCCCCACGCGAACAGGGGACTCGGTCCCTATGCTCGTCCCACGCTTGCCGCCCGCCCCGTCCGGGGCCCTCCGCGCACCGAAAGGAACCGCGATGCCCGTTCTGCTGCCCTCGGTGGTGTCCGCCCACGTCGACACCGACCGGCTGCGTACCCACGTGCTGCACCTGGACCGCGGCGGCGAACCGGTCGTGTTCGTGCACGGCCTGCTCGCCTCCTCGGTGTTCTGGCAGCGCACCATGCTGGCGCTGCCCGAGCGCTACCGGCCGGTGGCGCTGGACCTGCGCGGGTTCGGCGACACCGAGCGGGCTCCGATCGACGGCGCCCGGGGCCTGGAAGACTTCTGCGACGACGTCGTCGCGCTGCTCGACGCGCTGGGGCTGGAGCGGGTGCACCTGGTGGGGTGGAGCATGGGCGGCGCGGTCAGCGCCACGGTCCTGCGCCGGGCACCGGAGCGAGTGCGCTCGCTGACCGTCGTCAACCCGGTCTCGCCGTACGGGTTCGGGGGCACGCACGGCGCGGACGGGGAGCTCAACCACCCCAGCGGCGCCGGTTCCGGCGGCGGGTGCGCCGACCCGGGCTTCGCCGCGCGCATCGCCGAGGGTGACCGCTCCGACGACTCGCCTTCCTCGCCGCGCCAGGTGCTGACCACCACCTACGTGGCTCCGGGCTGGCAGCCGGAGGACCCGTCCGACGTGGAGATGTACGTGGACTCGGTGCTGGCCTCCGCGGTGGGCGAGGACCACTACCCGGGGGATGTGGCCACCACCGAGGCGTGGCCGGGCGTGGCGCCCGGGCGCAAGGGGGTGCTCAACGCGCTGTCGCCGCTGCACATGCGCTGGGACGACCTGCCGCGGATCGACCCCAAGCCGCCGGTGCGCTGGATCCGCGGCACGCACGACGCGGTCATCTCCGACACGTCGATGTTCGACACGGCCCACCTGGGTTCACTGGGCGCCGTCCCGGGCTGGCCGGGTGCCGACGCCGCACCGGCCCAGCCGATGGTCGCCCAGACCAGGGCCGTCCTGGAGGCCTACGCCGCGGCCGGGGGCTCCTACGAGGAGCACGTGATCGAGTGCGGCCACACGCCGCAGATCGAGCGCCCCGAGGAATTCATGGCCGCCCTGCTGCCGCACCTGGAGGCCGCGGAGAGATAGGGAGTAGTGCACGCAGGCGACAGAAAGAGGCCCGCGCCGCAGGCGACCGTTGAGGGTGGCGGAGGGTGACAGGAAAGAGGCCCGCGCCGCAGGCGACCGTTGAGGGTGGCGGAGGGTGACGGGAGGGCGGGCCGCGCCCCCACACGGCCCGCCCTTCTCTCACCGGCCCCGCATGCTCCGGTAGCGCCGTACCAGCGCGGCGGTGGAGGCGTCCAGGCCCGGGACGTCGGCCCCGCCGGTCAGGGCGGGCTCGACCCGCTTGGCCAGGGCCTTGCCCAGTTCCACCCCCCACTGGTCGAAGGAGTTGATGTTCCACACCGCGCCCTGGACGAACACCTTGTGCTCGTAGAGGGCGACGAGCTGGCCGAGCACGGAGGGGCTCAGCCGCTCGGCGAGGATGGTGGTGGTGGGGCGGTTGCCCGCGAAGGTGCGGTGCGGGACCAGGTCGGCGGGCACACCCTCAGCGGCCACCTCCTCGGCGGTCTTGCCGAAGGCGAGCGCCTGCCCCTGGGCGAACAGGTTGGCCATGAGCAGGTCGTGCTGGCGGGCGAGGTCCTCGGGCAGGCCGGGGGCGGGGACGGCGAATCCGATGAGGTCGGCGGGCACCAGGCGGGTGCCCTGGTGCAGGAGCTGGAAGTAGGCGTGCTGGCCGTTGGTGCCGGGGGTGCCCCACACGATCGGGCCGGTCTGCCAGGTGACGGGGGTGCCGTCGCGCTGGACGGATTTGCCGTTGGACTCCATGTCGAGCTGTTGCAGGTAGGCGGTGAACTTCGACATGTGGTGGCTGTAGGGCAGGACCGCGTGGCTGTGGGCGTCGAAGAAGGCGCCGTACCACACGCCCAGCAGGCCCAGCAGGAAGGGCAGGTTGCGCTGGGGCGGCGCGGTGGCGAAGTGCTCGTCCATCAGGTGGAACCCGGCGAGCATCTCCCGGAAGCGCTCGGGGCCCAGCGCCACCATGAGGGACAGGCCGATCGCCGAGTCGTAGGAGTAGCGTCCTCCCACCCAGTCCCAGAACTCGAACATGTTGGCGGTGTCGATGCCGAACCGGGCGACCGCCTCGGCGTTGGTGGAGACCGCCACGAAGTGCTTGGCGACCGCGTCGCTGTCGGTACCCGTTCCCAGGCCCTCGGCCAGCCAGGCGCGCGCAGCGGTGGCGTTGGTGATGGTCTCCACGGTGGTGAAGGTCTTGGAGGCGACCACGAACAGGGTGCGGGCCGGGTCGGCGTCGATGAGGGCCTCGTGCAGGTCGGTGCCGTCCACGTTGGAGACGAACCGGAACTCCAGGCGGCGGTCGGTGTAGGGGCGCAGCGCCTCGTAGGCCATGGCTGGACCCAGGTCGGAGCCGCCGATGCCGATGTTGACCACGCGCCGGACGGGCTCGCCGGTGTGGCCGAGCCAGGAGCCCGAGCGCACGCGCTCGGCGAAGGCGGCCATCTCGTCCAGGACGCGGTGGACGCCGGGGACGACGTCGTGGCCGTTGGACTCGATGACGGCTCCGCGGGGGGCGCGCAGCGCGGTGTGCAGGACGGAGCGGTCCTCGGTGGTGTTGATGTGCTCCCCGGCCAGCATGGCGTCGCGCAGGTCCGCCACTCCGGCGGCCCCGGCCAGGTCGGCCAGCAGGTCCAGGGTCCGGCTGGTCACCAGGTTGCGGGAGTAGTCGACGTGCAGGTCGCCGACGTCGAGTGCGAACCGCTCGGCGCGTGCGGGATCGTCGGCGAACAGGCTCCGCAGGCGGGCGCTGCCGAGTTCGGTGCGGTGCTTGTCCAGTGCCGCCCACTCCCCGCTCCGGTCCAGCGGGGTGGCCGGTCCGTGGGGGCTCGTGCTGCCAGGCATCCGGTGGCTCCTCGTGATCGAAGGGATCGGTGTGCCGCGCGGTCGGTGTGTCCTCCGGCCGCCGTGCCGGTCCCGCTCGTGCGGCGGCTCCCAGCCTTTCACGAACCCAGCGCGGTCCGTACCGGTATAGACCACGTGGTCCGCGGGTGGGGGCGGACGGGCAGGGCCCCGAACGGCGGGACCGCACGGTCCCGTCACTGGAAACACCCGCCGCGACCAGGCATGATCGAAAGAGGAGGGATCGAGGCGAGGGGGACGCCCGTGACGGATCGACCCGAGGACTTCACGATGGACGGCACCGGTGGTGCCGGGATCGACGACGTGGACGCCGAGATGGACGTGGGCGCCGCCGACCAGGACTCGGCCGTGGCCGAGTACCTGCTCGACCACCCCTACGGGCACCGGATCGAGGAGTTGGAGGACCGCGGTGCCCTCGGCATCGGAGAGGAGCTCCGCAGGGAGCTGCCCGACCCGCGTCCGGACCCGGAGGCGGGCGGCCCGCCGCCCGTGGCGCGGCGGGAGGAGCTGGCCCGGCTGCTGAGGGCGGAGGAGTTCGCCGAACGGGCGCGCCGGAAGCGGGCGTGAGGCCGGCGTCAGCCGACGCGGCCGCCCAGTTCCGCGGTCAGCCACCGTTCGACGCGCATGACGTGCACGGTCGCCGCGGCGCGCGCGGCGTCGGGGTCGCGCGCCGCGAGCGCCTCGTGGATGCGCTCGTGGTCCTCGCGCAGTTTGGCCGCCAGCCCCGCCTCCTTGTGCCCGGCCCACACGCGGGCGTTGAAGGTGCGCGAGGACAGGCCCTCGTTGACGGCGGCCAGGGTGGCGTTGCCGGTGCTGGCGACGATGGCCTGGTGGAAGCCGAGGTCGGCGCTGACGGTGTCGGCGCCGAGCGCGTCCTGTCCGCCGTCGATGCGGCCGAGCAGGTCGCCCACGCGGTCGAGGTCGGCCGGGGTGGCGCGGGCCGCGGCCAGCGCGGTGGCGGCGGGTTCGAGCATGCGGCGCACCTGGAGCACCTCCAGGAGGGTCTCGCCCTGGGAGACCTCGGCCAGGACGGAGAAGGTCTCCAGCAGGTCGGAGGGGCGAAGCGCGGTGACGTAGACGCCGGCGCCGTGCCGGGATTCGAGTACCCCCAGGGTGGTCAGGGCTCGGATGGCCTCGCGCATGGAGCCGCGGGAGACACCGAGCCCGGCGGCGAGGTCGCGCTCGGTGGGCAGGCGCTGGCCGGGGCCGACCTCGCCCTGGGCGATCATCGCCTTGACCTGCTCGACCGCCCGCTGGGTGACGGGGGTGCGGTCCTGGTCCACGGCGCCTCCAAGGGTTCGGGGGCCGGGCCGCCGGTGTCGTTCCGACGGCCCCCATTACGCTAGAGATCATACCAATTTTCCATGGCATGGAGCTAGATGCGGATCTAACTGGGATCTTGTTGGCGAAACCCGCAAAGTCATGCGAAAGTGGTAGGACCAATATGAACCCGCGGCGTCGGGTGAGAAGGAGGCTCCATGCGGATCGCGCTCTTCGTCACGTGCGTCAACGACACGCTCTTCCCCGACACCGGGCGGGCGGTGGTCGGTCTCCTCGAACGGCTGGGCCACGAGGTCGTCTTCCCGGCCGATCAGACCTGCTGTGGCCAGATGCACTACAACACCGGCTACCGCAGGGCCGCAGAGAAGCTGGCCGTGCGCTTCGTGGAGACCTTCGCCGACGCCGACGCCGTGGTCGCCCCGTCGGGATCGTGCGCGGCGATGGTCCGCGACAACTACCCCCGTCTGGGCGAGGAGGGCAGCCGCCTGTCCCGCGAGGTCGCCGAACTCGCCCCGCGCGTGTACGACCTCACCGAACTGCTGGTGGACGTGCTGGGGGTGACCGACGTGGGCGCCTACTACCCGCACAAGGTCGCCTACCACCCCACCTGCCACGGGCTGCGGATGCTCGGCCTGGGCGACCGGCCCTACCGGTTGCTGCGCAACGTGCGCGGACTGGAGCTGATGGAACTGCCCGGCGCCACCGAGTGCTGCGGGTTCGGGGGGACCTTCGCCGTCAAGAACGGCGACGTCTCCTCCGCGATGGGCGCAGACAAGGCCCGCAACGCCGTGGCGACCGGCGCCGAGGTCCTGTGCGCCGTCGACAACTCCTGCCTCATGCACATCGGCGGCACCCTCTCCCGGCAGCGGTCCGGGATGCGGGTGGCGCACATCGCCGAGATCCTCGCCAGCACCGAGAAGGAGGCCGCCCACCGATGAGCGGAACGTTCCTGGGCATCCCGCCCTTCCCCGACGCGGCGCGCTCCGCCGTGGAGGACTCCCAACTGCGGCACAACCTGCGCAAGGCCACCCGCACCATCCGCGGCAAGCGCGCCGAGGTCGTCGACGAGCTCGACGCCGACTGGATGCGGCTGCGCGCCCGCGGCAAGGAGGTCAAGGACCACACCCTGCGCCACCTCGACCACTACCTGGAGGAGCTGGAGCGCTCCGTCCAGCGCGCGGGCGGCACGGTGCACTGGGCCGCCGACGCCGAGGAGGCCAACGCGATCGTCACCCGGCTGGTCCAGGAGACCGGCGAGAGCGACGTGGTCAAGGTCAAGTCGATGGCCACCCAGGAGATCGAGCTCAACCAGGCGCTGGAGCGGGCGGGCATCACCGCCTACGAGACCGACCTGGCCGAGCTGATCGTGCAACTGGGCGAGGACCTGCCCTCGCACATCCTCGTGCCCGCCATCCACCTGGGGCGCTCCCAGATCCGGGAGATCTTCCTGGAGCAGATGGCCGCGTGGGGCACGCCCGCCCCCGCCGACCTCACCGACGACCCCCGGGCCCTGGCCGAGGCTGCCCGGGTGCACCTGCGCGAGCGCTTCCTGCGCACCCGCACGGCGGTGTCGGGGGCCAACTTCGCGGTGGCCGACTCCGGCACGCTCGTGGTGCTGGAGTCGGAGGGCAACGGTCGGATGTGCCTGACCCTGCCGCAGACGCTCATCTCCGTGGTCGGTATCGAGAAGATCGTGCCGACCTGGTCGGACCTGGAGGTGTTCATGCAACTGCTGCCGCGCTCCTCCACCGGCGAGCGGATGAACCCCTACACCTCGACCTGGACGGGGGTGACCCCCGGCGACGGCCCCCAGGAGTTCCACCTGGTTCTGCTGGACAACGGCCGCACCGACGTGCTGGCCGACACCGTCGGGCGCCAGGCGCTGCGGTGCATCCGCTGCTCGGCGTGCCTGAACACCTGCCCGGTCTACGAGCGCACCGGCGGACACGCCTACGGCTCGGTCTACCCCGGGCCGATCGGCGCGATCCTCACCCCGCAACTGCGCGGCATGTCCTCGGCCACCGACGAGGCGCTGCCCTACGCCTCGTCGCTGTGCGGGGCCTGCTACGAGGTCTGCCCGGTGGCCATCGACATCCCCGAGGTCCTAGTGCACCTGCGCGAGGAGGTCGCCGAGGGGAGCGGGCACCTCGGGGAGAAGGCGCTCATGGCGGGCGCGGGCGCGGTGTTCGGCTCACCGACCGCCCTGGACGCGGTGCAGAGGGCGGCGGGGCTGGCCGGCGGCGCCGTGCCCAGGCACCTGCCCGGCCTGGCGGGCCAGTGGACCGATACACGCGACATCCCCGACATCCCCAAGGAGTCGTTCCGCCGCTGGTGGAAGAGGGACGGAAGGAGCGAGGGTTGAGCAGCGCACGCGACCGCGTCCTGGGCAGGGTCCGCGCGGCCCTGGCCGACGTTCCGGCCGGGGAGGACCGGCGGTGGCCAAGGGAGGGGCCCGAGGAGCGCCCCTACGCCGACAGCCACGGCGAGGGGCCGTCCCTGGACGTGCTCGTCGACCGGCTCGTCGACTACAAGGCCACCGTGCACCGGGTGGACGCCGAACGGCTGCCCGCCGAGGTCGCGGCCTGCCTGGAGCGCGCCGGCGCCGCACGGGTGGTGGTACCCGAGGGGGCGCCGCGCGAGTGGTTCGAGGGCTGCCCGGCGACCCTGCTCGCCGACTCGCCGGAGCGTCCTCGCACGCTGGCCG
The DNA here is from genome assembly GCF_048060475.1 of Nocardiopsis sp. LOL_012. NCBI lineage: Bacteria > Bacillati > Actinomycetota > Actinomycetes > Streptosporangiales > Nocardiopsidaceae > Nocardiopsis > Nocardiopsis sp. LOL_012. Next base: position 82,823 of record NZ_JBHMIV010000013.1, read on the forward strand.
AACTCGACGGTGCCGACGCCGTGGTCACCGGGTGCGCCGTGGCGATCGCCGAGACGGGCACGATCGTCCTGGACGCGGGGCCGGACCAGGGACGGCGCGCGATCACGCTGGTGCCGGACCACCACGTGTGCGTGGTCCGCGCCGACCAGGTCGTGGACGGGGTGCCGCAGGCCGTGCGCCTGCTGGATCCGGCCCGGCCGCTCACCTGGATCAGCGGACCCTCGGCGACGAGCGACATCGAACTGAACCGGGTCGAGGGGGTGCACGGACCGCGCCTGCTGGAGGTGCTGGTCGTCGGCTGACCGCTCCCCTACCGGGGCCGCCAGTCCTCCAGGAGCCGTTCCAGGGGGTCGGCCTCCTCTTCGGGCGGTGCGAACGGCGCCTGGTAGCGGGCGCCGACACCCGCCGGGGCCGCCGCCCGGGTTCCGACCCGGCGGACGCCGGCGGCCTCCGCCGTCTCCCGGGCGGGCTCCTTCCGCGCCAGGGGCGCCTGGTAGCGGGCACCCTGGGGTGCGGGGCGGCGCTTGCGGCGGAACCGGCGCAGGGGGACGGTCGGCTCGTCCCTGTCCGGCTCCGCGCGCTCACCCGTGGGGGCGAACCGGACCGGGAGCGCCTCCAGGCCGTGCACGGTCGGCGAGTCGCGCCAGGCCGGCCCTTCGGTGTCCAGCACCATGCCGCGCAGGCGGTCCACCACCGCGTCGATGGCGGTACGGACCAGTTCTCGGGTGAACCCGGTCGCGGGGCAGCGGTGCGCGCCCGCCCCCCAGGCCAGGTGGGAGCGGTTGCCCGCCATGGCGAACCCGTCGCGCGGGACCACCGACGGGTCGGTGTGGGCGGAGTCGAAGGAGAGCAGCAACGGGGCGCCCCGCCGGATGCGGGTACCGGCGAAGCTGACGTCGGCCGCGGTGTAGCGCCCGGCGATCGTCCGCACCGGGCAGTCGGTCCACATGACGACGTCGATGAAGTCCTCGGGTGTGAGGGTGCCGCCCACGTAGGCGGTCCACACCGACGGATCGGTGAGTAGTTTGAGCAGGGCGTTGCCGATGAGGTGCGTGGTGAGTTCGTGGCCGCTCTCCCACATCCGGGACAGCGCCTCGGCCGCCTCCTCGTCGGTGAGGCCGTGGGGGTGCGCCAGCAGCCGACTGGTGAGGTCCTCCCCCGGCCGGGCGCGTTTGCGGGCGACCAGGCCGGTGAAGTAGGAGCGCATGGCCGGCTCCACGGCCTCCGCCGCCTCGGGGCCGCCGTCCCACAGGCGGTGGGCGAGGTCGGCCAGCAGGCGCCCGTAGTCGTCGGGCAGACCGAAGACCTCGTTGAGCACCAGGGCGGGCAACGGGGCGGCGAACTGGCCGATGAGGTCGATCCGGCCCTCTGCGGCGGCACGGCCGAGCAGGTGCGAGGCTACGCGCTCCACGATCGGCACGAGCCGGGGCGTGGCCACCCCGGCGAGGGCGTCGACGACCGGGGCGCGCAGGCGCCGGTGCTCCTCGCCGTCACGGGGCAGGGCACCGGTGTGCGCGGGCTGGCGGCCCGACGGGATCCAGGGACGGGGGTCGGCGGAGAAGTGGTCCTGGTCGCGCAACGCCTGGAGGTTCTCCTTGTATCCGAGCAGCAGCCAGCCGTGGACACCCGGGGCGACCTCGGTGGGGACCGGTTCACCGTAGCGGGGCCGCGGTCCCTCCGGGTTCGCCGCGTGGCGGCCGCGCGGTCCCGGGAGGCGTTCCCCGCCCACGGGGCAGCGGGCTGCGCCCGTACCGTCCTGGCCGGGGCCCTCACCGCTGGCGCCGGTTCCCTGGTGCATGGAGACTCCTTGGCTGTCGGTGCTGACGCGACGGTACGCAGGCAATGTTTCCAATGTGCTTCCAGCAGGAAAGCCGTGGTTTTCCGCCCCTCGCAGCAGACCCCACAAGGCAGGGAAGCCGTGAAAGCCGTATCGGCGGCGTTTCCCCGGAAACCACCACCGGACGGACTGGCACGGCGATCCGGTAGGTTGATCGGTCGGCGCCCGGACGGCGCCCCGGAACGTCCCGTCCACACAGCGCACACCACCAGGGAGGACCGCCGTGGGCAGCAGGAACCGCAAGCGGCGTGCTCCCCGCGCCGACGCCTGGTCCGGCCCCTCGGCCGACGACGCCCCCGCCCAGATCGTCACCGGCGCCGTCGACGCCCTGGTCATGGGACGCGGCGGCGCGGGCGTGGACCTGGCCTCGGCGCGCCTGGCCGACACCGAGGACGCCGCGTGGGCGCGGGCCGCCGAGGCCGCGGTGGCGGCCTCGCTGGCCGACGGCCTGGCCTCGGCGTGGTCGCGGGGCTGGCGGCCGGCCGAGACGGTGCGCCACGTCGGCCGGGAGCTGGGCGGGGCGGGCGCGGCGCTGTGCGCCGAAGCGGTGGCCGCGCAGATGCGGCGCCACTCCCCCGGCTCGGTAGACCCCCGATGGACCGCCGAGGTGCGGGCCCTGGGGGCCTCCGCCGCGGAGGGGACGCCGCTCGCCCAGGCGGCGGCCGGACACGGGCTGCTCCGGTTCGAGGCCGCCGACCTGGCCCTGCGCCTGCTGTCGGTGCTGCGGGTCCTGCCTCCCCTGGGGACGCTGGGCCCGGTGCCCGGCGCCTTCCGACCCGGTCCGGCCGCTGCGGTGCGGCCGGTCTCCGCAGTGGACCGGGGGAAGCTGGAGCGGGTCCGGGCGCTGCTGGCCAAGGCGGAGTCGACGGAGTTCCCCAGCGAAGCCGAGGCGCTGAGCGCCCGCGCCCAGGAGCTGATGGCCCGGCACAGCATCGACCGCGCCCTGCTGGACGAGGAGCGCTCACCGGGGCGGCCCTCACCCGCCGGGGCCCGGCGGCTGCCCGTGGACGCCCCCTACGACGAGCACAAGGCGGTTCTGCTGCACGAGGTGGCCGAGGCGAACCGCTGCCGTGCGGTCTGGCACCAGGACCTGGGGCTGTGCACGGTGGTGGGCTTCGAGGGCGACCTGGACGCGGTCGAACTCATGTACACGTCGCTGCTGGTGCAGGCCGAGAGCGCGATGCGGGTCAGCGGCGCGGCCCGCGACCGGTCCGGGCGCGGGGCGCGGCGGGACTTCCGGGCCTCGTTCGTCTCGGCGTTCGCGGTGCGTGTGGGCGAGCGGCTGGCGGAGGCGGCCCGGGCGGCGGCGGAGGAGGCCGCAGCGGAGGCCGGAGCCAGCCTGGTGCCGGTGCTGGCCGACCGCGAGCGCCGGGTCGGGGAGGCCGTGGAGGAGGCGTTCGGGGAGTTGACGCACACACGGGTGCGCGGACCCCGCAGTGCGGAGGGCTGGCGGGAGGGCCGCGCCGCGGCGGACGCCGCCTCCCTGGGTTCGCGCCGTCCGGTCGCCGACGGCTGACGGCGGGGCGACGGGTCCGACCCGATAGTGAGACTTCTCATTTTGCTTACGTTCGTTTGAAGAATCCATCAAAGACACCATTGATCCCCTTCTGTCAGGGATACGTTCCTACGCTTGGTGCATGGCGGACACATCCCCCCACCTCCAGGCAGGACCCGCCCGACGCCTCACGAGCGCTCTGGCCGCCCTCGCCCTGGCGGCCGCGGCCTGCTCCGCCCCCGAGGCGGAGACCGCCGCCACCACGGCGGAGCCGTCCGCTCCGCCCTCGCCGGCCCGCGAACCGCGTACGCTCACCGTCGCGGGCGGCGGCGACCTGCTCGTCCACAGCTCCATCTGGCGCCAGGCCGAACGCGATGGGGGCGGCGGCTTCGACTTCGCGCCGATGCTGGCCGACCTGTCCCCCGTCCTGGACGGAGCCGACCTGGCGCTGTGCCACCTGGAGGTGCCGTTGGCACCGCCCGGCGGCCCCTTCACCAGTTACCCCGTGTTCAGCGCCCCGCCCGAGCTCGCCGAGGGCGTGGCCGAGACCGGCTACGACGGGTGCTCCACCGCCTCCAACCACACCCTCGACGGCGGCGAGGCCGGTGTGGTGCGCACCCTGGACGGGCTGGAGGCCGCCGGGCTCGGGGCGGCGGGAAGCGCCCGCACCGAGGAGGAGGCGCGTACGCCCCGGATCTACGGGGTTCCCCTGTCTCAGGGCGACCCCGTCGCCGTGGCCCACCTGTCCTACACCTACGGGTTCAACGGCTTCCGCCCGCCCGAGGGCAAGGAGTGGATGGCCAACCTCATCGACGAACAGGCCGTCCTCGACGAGGCCGCGCGGGCACGCCGGGCCGGCGCGGAGATCGTGGTGCTGTCGATGCACTGGGGCACGGAGTACTCCCACGAGCCCGATGCCGCCCAGCTCTCCCTGTCCGGCCTGGTCGCCTCCGACAGCATCGACCTCGTGCTGGGCCACCACGCGCACGTGGTGCAGTCCGTGGACCGGATCGGGGACGAATGGGTGGTGTACGGGATGGGCAACCAGGTCGCCGGGCAGTCCAGCCCGCCCATCGACTCCCGGCGCGAGGGGCTGACCGTACGCGTGGAGTTCACCGAGACGGCTCCGGGGGTGTGGGAGTCGGGGACCCTGGAGGCCGTACCGACCTGGGTGTCCCTGAGCCCCGACATCCGTGTGGTCCACCTGGCACGGGCCCTGCGGGACCCCGGCCTGTCCGAGGGCGACCGCCGGGCCTACCGGGAGGCCTACGACCGGATCATCGGCCACGCCGACGGCCTCGGGGCGTCCGACGACCCCGGGTTCACCACGTCGCTGTCCACGTGATCCGGCACGGGGATCGTGCGATTCGCCCGACCGCCGAGGACCTGCGGCGCTAGCCTGGTGCCGTCTCCGAGAGCCTTGGGTGGGCAGAACATGACCGAACGCATCCTGTCGGCGGCCCAGGCGTGCCTGGCATGGGCCCGGCGGTGCTCCCCTCCCGTGGCGGTGGACGCGGACGCGCTGGTCTTCCTGCTGTCGGCCCACCGGGACGCCGGCGCGTCCGACCCGGGCGACTGGACCGTGGCCGACGTCCGCGACATCGCCCGCACCGTGCGCGGCTGGGACCGCACCCCCGACACGCTGCGGGACACCTGGCTGGCCTGGTGCGACCACCTCGTCGCCGCCGACGGTCTGACCTCCCGGGAGAGCCCGCGCAGGCTGCGCTCGGCCATCGCGGCGGTCGGCCTGGTGCCGGACGGCCCCGCGGAGGCCACCGCCGACGGCATCGCGCTCCCGCTGCTGAACCGCCTGGACGCGGGAGACGGTGGGTTTGGTCCGCTCCCGCCCGTGGTGCCCGCCGCCGCGGAGGAACTGGACGCCGCGGCACGCGCGTGCCCTCCTCTGGCCGAGGCCGCGGGCCTGGCCGCGTGGGTGGGCGGGGGCCGCCCCCTGGACACCGGCGCCGAACACGACGCGCTCACCGGCCACGACACCGCGGAGGCCGCCGCCGCCCTGGGCATCCGCCCCGAGGGGGTGCGCCGCGGCTTCGACGCGGCCCTGGCCGCCGGGCTGCTGCGCCGCACCTACACCCGTGTACTGCCCGGGCACACCGTGCTGGAGGGGGGCGGTGCGGGTACGGCGGCCGACGCGTGGGCGGACGCGCTGCTGTCGATGGCCCGTGCCCCGGCCGCGACCGTCCTCCTCTCCCTGATGGACCTGTTCGTCGCGGGAGAGCCCCGCCCCGCGGCCCGGATCGTCGACACCTACGGCGGCGGTGCGGTGGCGGCCGGCGGTCCGGGGACGGCCGATCAGGTCGGGGCCGCGCTGGAGGACCTGGCGACCCTGGGCGCGGTGGCACCGCACGGCGGGGGCGCCTTCCGCATCACCCCCCTGGGCGACCACTTCGCCGTGCGCCGACTGCGGCAGTGGGGCGCCGAGGTCGCCCTCACCCCGCCGTTGGAGCGCATGGAGGCCGAGCACGCCCTCACCGTGGCGGAGAAGGGGCGGCGAGTGGACGCCGAGGGCCTCCTCGCCCGGTGGACGGCGGTGCGCGGGGCCGCCCCGGCCGCGCAGGAACTGCTGGAGGCCGCCGCCGACCCCGGGGATTGGCACCGCCGCCGTCTGGCGGTCTCAGCCCTGGGCGGTGTGGAGGGCGATCTGGAGCCGGTGCTGGGGATGTACGCGCACCACCCCGTGCTCGGCGGGTGGGTGCGGCGGCTGCGGGGGACGGACACGGGCGCGGACACCTCGCACCAGGCGGTGTGGGCGCTGCTGGACGGCTACGCGATCCTGCTCGACGCGGGGCGGCCGTTGCCCGGCGGAGACGGCGAGCGCTACGCCGGGCGCGCCGGCGACCTGGTGCGGACGGTCTCGCTGACGGGACATCCTGCGGCCGAGGAGGTCCTGGACCGGCTCGCCGGCGGCGCGCTCGGCCCCCGGGTGGCCGCGGCCGCCCGACAGGTGTGAGCGGCGCCCCGGCCGGTCTTCCGGCAGGCGCCGCCCACCGTCCTCAGGTCTCCTGGATGGTCCCGCACTCCTCGTCCTCGGGGTCGAGCTCCTCCAGCGCGTAGGGGTCCCTGGCGGGGCCCTGCGGCTTGTCCCCCCGGGGCCACTCGTCCGGGTAGGCAGGGGTGACGGTGGCCTCCTCCAGGCAGTGCGCCGGGCCCGAAGCGCTCCACCAGCCGGGCCAGGGGTCCCAGGTCCCACCCAGGTCGTAGAAGCCGACCTCCCCGTAGTGCGAGGTCACCAGGCGCACGGACACCAGCTCGCCGGGGCGGGCGACGGGGTGGACGACGGTGTACTCGGTGCGGACTGCCAGGTAGTCGGTTCCGTACGGATCCTGTGCCTGCTCGGCCCACATGCGGCCGTTCACCTTGACCACGTCGCCGATGGGCTCGGCCGTGCCGGGGGTGAGGTGGAAGAGGACACCCGCGCTGTCCTGGGCGGGGTCCTCGTGGCCGAGGTTCTCCTCGTACCAGTCCAGGTACCGCTCACCGAGCAGGGACGTGAACGCGCTGTCGTCCTGGCCGAAGACGGAGTCCTGGTCGAGGTAGACGGCCTCCAGGAAGTCCTCGGTGATGAGGTAGGCCTCCCGGACCCGCTGCTCGGAGTAGGGGCCGACCGCCTGCGCCTCGGGGACGCCGAAGTCCTCGGCGTAGTCCTCGGCCTCGGTGCCGCCGAAGGGGTCGTCGCGGTCCACCAGGTCGTAGTCGGCCAGGGGTACCGGGTCGGGGTCAGTGGTGGAGGCGGGCGCGCCCGCGTCCGGGACGAGGGTCTCCAGGAGCGGGCCGACGGGGGCGCAGGCCGTGAGGGTCAGGGCGGCGCACAGCGCCGCGCACGCGGTGGTGCGCGAGGTGAATGACATGGGGGATGCCTCTAGGAAGTTTCACAACGAACATGAAATTTTTCCCATTAGTACCACTTTTTCGGAGTGGTCACCCCATGTCCGAGCACCTCAGAGCGCACGCGGAGCCCGTGGAGGTCCCTCGGTCCACGGGCCCCGGAGCACGACCGTGTCGCACCGTCGACCGTTAGGCCGGGGTACTGAAGTACTGGTGCGGCTGGAAGATGCAGATGTTGGTCTCGCCCTGGGCGTTGGCGTCGGTGACCTCGACGAAGTAGCCGTAGTCGGTGCCGGGCTTGAGGGCGGCGGCGGCCGTGACCGAGCCGCGGTTGAGACCGGCCTGGGCCTCGCCCCGCATCCGCTGGATGAAGATGTTGTCCCACCAGGTGAGGTTCTGGGTGTCGAACTCCTGGACCGAAGCGCCCGTGGACAGCCGGTAGATGTAGTAGGCGTCGGGGCCGCCGCTCTGGTTCAGCGTCGGCCACTCGCAGGTCAGCTCGCCCTCACCGGGCACGGCGTCCAGCGTCTTGCGCCCGGCCGGGGCGAACCCGGAGAGGATCTGCTCGCGGTGGGCGGTGTAGTGCTCGACCAGCGCCTTGGCGGTGTCGCTCTTCTGGTGGCAGGAGCGGGTCTCCACCTTGCCGTCCACCGAGCGCACCTCGATGGTGTACTCGCCCTCCTTGAGGAAGCCGGTGGGCAGGTTCACCATGTACCAGTAGTAGTCCAGGGTCCGGTCGTAGATGAACCCGTCGGTGTTGCGCGGGGTGAAGAGCTGGTTGGTGAAGGTCACCTCGTACCCGTCCGGCCCCTTGGCCACGATCGAGTCGATGAGTTCGGGGGTGGGCACGCCGGGCGTGGGGTAGAAGGAGACGAGGAACTTGTGCTGCTCCTTGGGCAGGTGGTTCCCCTCGAAGTCCCAGTAGACATCACAGGCCATGATGTCGTAGATACGCACCTCGGGACCGCTCATGAGAGTTCCTCGATTCCATTACGTCGGCTCACGTCCTTTTCAAGTCTCCTCCCGCACATCAGGGCCCGCATCGGTGAAACACCTGGCCTGGACCGCACCCACCCCCGCAAAACGGACCCAGTGCCACCCCCGCGCACCTCTCACCAGCGGCGTCGACCACTAGTCTCTTGGTCATGCCATCATCGGACCACCCTTCACCGATCCCCTCCGACGACACCGGCCCCGGCCGCGGAGTCCTGGTCACCGGAGCGGCCCGCGGCATCGGCCGGGCCGTCGCCCGCGCCTTCGCCGAACGGGGCGACCGCGTGGTCGTGCACTACGGCAGCCGCCGCGCCGAGGCCGAGGCGACCCTTGCGGGCCTGCCCGGCGACGGGCACGCCCTCGTCCGGGCCGACCTCGCCGACCCCGACGACACCGCCGCGCTCGTTGAGCGGGCGGTGGAGCACACGGGAGGACTGGACGTGGTGGTCAACAACGCGGCGCTCAACCCGGCGCACCCCCTCGGCTCCGTCTCCTACGACACCTGGCGCGACGCCTGGCGATCGGTGATGGAGGTGAACGTGTTCGGTGCCGCCAACGTCTGCTACCTGGCCGCCCGGCACATGATCGACCGGGGTACGCGGGGGCGCATCGTCAACGTCGGCTCCCGCGGTGCCTACCGGGGCGAGCCCGACCACCCCGCCTACGGAGCGAGCAAGGCCGCCCTGCACGCGATGGGCCAGTCCCTGGCGGTGGCACTGGCTCCGCACGGGATCGGTGTGGCCTCCGTCGCTCCCGGGTTCGTGGAGACCGAGCGGGTGGCCGACCGGCTCACCGACGCGGTCCGCGCCGACAGCCCGTTCGGCCGGGTCGCGCGGCCCGAGGAGGTCGCCGCCGCGGTGTGCTACCTGGCCTCCCCCGGTGCGGTGTGGAGCTCGGGCGCCGTCCTGGACGTGAACGGAGCCTCCCACCTGCGCTGACGCCGCATCCTGGCAATGCAGCAAAGGCCGATATGTCCCCTTTCAGGGGTGCGTGTGTAGGGTGGCGGCCGATGGCGCGCCGACGACGGTCGGCCGCCCCGCCGCGCGGAGAGGGCCCGAAGAGCGTATGAGTCTGGTCGCCATCAGCGATCTCCACATCCGGCACAAGGACAACCGCGCCTTCACCGAGAAGCTGTGGCCGGAGTCGGCCGACGACTGGCTCCTGGTGGCCGGAGACGTCGCCGAGACCACCGACGACATCCTGTGGGCGATGGGACTGCTCGCAGAGCGCTTCCCGACCGTGGTGTGGGTGCCCGGCAACCACGACCTGTGGACCGTGCCCTCCGACCCCGTGCGGCTGCGCGGGCAGGCCCGCTACGACCACCTCGTCGCGGCCCTGCGCGACCTGGGCGTGCACACCCCCGAGGACCCCTACCCGGTGTGGGAGGGGCCCGGCGGGCCGGTGACCGTGGCGCCGCTGTTCCTGCTGTACGACCACACCTTCCGCCCGGAGGGGGCGGCCACCAAGGAGGAGGCGCTGGAGATCGCCTACTCCCGGGGCGTGATCTGCACGGACGAGCACCTGCTGCACCCGGATCCGCTGCCGACCCGCGACGCCTGGTGCCGGGCCCGCCTGGACTACACACGCGCCCGTCTGGACGCGCTCGCCCCGGGCACGGACACGGTCCTGGTCAACCACTTCCCGCTGGTGCGCGAGCCGACGCGGATCCTGCGCTACCCGGAGTTCGCCCAGTGGTGCGGTACCGAGGAGACCGCCGACTGGCACACCCGCTACCGGGCGCGGGCCGTGGTCTACGGACACCTGCACATCCCCCGCACCATCGTCGTGGACGGCGTGCCCCACATCGAGGTGTCCCTGGGCTACCCCCGCGAGTGGGGGCGGCGGCCCAGCCCGCCGGAGGGTCCCCGGACGGTCCTGCCCGGGTGAGGCGGTCGGGCTACTCAGAGGGGGCGGACTCCCGCGACGGGGACCGCTTCCGGCGGAGCAGGAGCGCCTGGCCGACGTCGAACAGCCCCACAGCGATGATCACCAGCCCCAGGGGGCCGCACCGGAACCAGAAGAACTCCAGGTCCCAGAAGAACAGCGCGAGCGCGGCACCGACCGCGACCAGCACCGCCCCGAACACGATCCTGAAACCCACGTCGCCTCCCTTCCTCCGGCCCCGTCCGTACCGGTAGGGGACCGGGCCTGCTTCCACGGTACGAGAGGGACACGGGTGGGCAGGCCCCGGTGGCCGGGACCCACACCACCAGGCAGTCGTAGCCGGTGGCGATCCGGGAGATCCGGCCGTGCCCGTCCCGCAGCGCCGGGCACAGCCCGCACGTGTGCGACATCCGCCGCTCGGCCAGCCCGTCGGGCAGTGTGTGCCGACACGAAGGCAGGATTCCGAACACCCGACGCTCTCCTTGCTCTGCTGCCAAGGTTTTGGCCGTGCCGGTGCCGATCGGACACCGGCTTGGACGCGAAGAGCCCGGTTCGGGTTCTGGCCCCCGGAGGACCGGGATCCCGCGGCGCGGCGGTCAGCGCTCAGGACGCCAGGCCTCGGGGACGCTCACCCGCCGCGGGTCCAGCGGCTCGATCGCCGACAGCAGGCCCTCGGGGCACGGCCCGGAGGCGCCGGTGAAGGCCACGGCGCAGCCCTCGAAGGAGGCCTCGTGGAAGGAGACCCGGTCGGAGAAGGCCGCCTCGCCGAAGTGCACGCGGTCGGAGAACACGGCGCCGTCGAAGGAGACCCGTCCGGTGAGGGAGGCCCGGGCGAAGAACGCCCCGCCGCTGAAGACGGCCCCGTCGAAGGAGGCCCCGCCGAGGAACGACGCACCGGCGAAGGAGACGCCCTCGGCGTCGGAGAACCGGGCTCCGCGAAAGTCCACGTCGCCGGAGAACGAGGCGAGCGGGAAGTCGGTGTCGGGCGCGAAGACGACGCCGGTGAAGTCGAAGTCGCACTCGCGCCAGGGGGTGCGTGCGCGCAGGCGGTCGGCGATGACGCGGACGATCGTCACCCGCACCTCGCTCAGGGCCGCGTGCGGCGGCACCTCGGGGTCGGGGGCGCGCAGGTAGGAGCACAGGACGTCGACGCACGTCTGCCTGGCGCCCTGGTCGGGGGCCTCGTCGGCCAAGTGTGCCAGGGCGTGCACGCCGCCCAGTCGCACTGCGGGGCGGTCGGCGCCCAGCCGGTCGACGGCCGCGGGGAAGCGTTCGGTGAACAGGCGTCGGCGTGCCCGGTCCTCGGCGGCCGTGGTGTCCCCGGCCTCCTCGGCGCGCTGGCGCCGGTAGGCGATGACCGGGAACGTGACGGCGGCCGGGGCGGCGGCGGAGGCCAGGGAGAGGAGCGCGAGGGTGCGCACCGCGTCGGGGTCCAGGGCGCGGGGCGAGGTCGGCGGCGGTGCCCCCATGACCCACCATGCGGCCAGCCCCAGGGCCAGGGCCGCGGCGGCGGTCGCCGCCCAGGCGGCCAGGAGGGCCTGGGGCAGGGAGGCACGGCCGATCCGTCGGCCCAGGCGTGCCAACCGCGGCCGGGAGGCGGCGGCGACCGTCGCGGTGCCCGCGGCGAGGCCGGTCACCGGTCCCGCGCCGGGCAGGGACCAGTAGGCGCTCCACAGCGGGATGAGGAGGGGGAGGGCGCTTCCGGCTGCCAGGGCGGCGCCCAGGAGGAGGGCGGTGGAGCGGAGCGGCTGGTCCCGCACGCGCCGGGGCAGGCGTTCGTAGAGGGGGACGAGGGTGCGGCGGGCCCTCATCCGGACCCGGTGCAGGCGGGCCGACCACGGGGATGAGGCGGGCTGGGGTGTGCGGGCCATGAGGGAACGGTAGTGGAATCACCTATACCCGGTGAGAGCCGGTCGCCTGATACGTCCGCATATGAACCGCACTGGCAGGAAGTGCGGTGCCCGGCACCCGAGGGAACCACCGGAAGCGCGGTACTGCGGTCCGCCGGGTCCGGCTCGAGAAGCGCGCCGATACCACCGGGGATCCGGTCCCACCACAACCCCGGCCGTGTGCGCGAAACGCCCCCGCCAGGCGGACCGGGCGGGGATGATCACGGACACGCACACGACGTCCCCGACGAGGAGCGGCCCATGGCCCGACCGCGCACACTCCGGCCCGTACACCCGCACGGCCCCCGGATCAGGGCGAGCAAGTACAACCCGTGGCTGTCCGACATGGCGCGCCTGTCCGCGTGGACGGTCCTCACCCGGCTCCCGCGGATGGTCCTGGGCATCCTGCGCGTGTCCTGGCGGGCGAACCGCCTCGACACCGCCACCGCGCTCACCCTGCACACGGCCGCGGGGATCGTCGGTGCGGTCGTCCTGGTCGCCGTCGTCGGGGTGCTGGACGCGCTCTTCACCACCGGGCCCACCCCCGAGCGGCTCCGGGAGGCCCTGCCCTCGCTGCTGCTCCTGGTGGGGGTGGCCGCTCTGCGCGGGATCCTCAGCACGGGGGCGGGCTGGGCCCAGGAACGGCTGGGACCGCAGGTCGAGCGGGAGATGGAGCTCGAACTCCTCTCCCTCACCTCCCGGGCCGACCTGGCCGCCTTCGACGACTCCGACTACTACGACGCCCTGGCTCGGGGCCGCGACCGGGGCATGCACGAGTCGCGCGCCCTCATCGCCAACACCATCGACGTGCTCACCGGCGTCGTCGGGCTGGTCGCCGTCACGGGGGTACTGGCCGTCCTGCACCCGGCGCTGGCCCCCCTGCTGGTCCTGGCGGTGCTCCCCACGGGGTGGGCGGCGATGCGGGCCGCCCGCATCCGCTACGCCCAGCTCCGGGAACTGACCACCACCCACCGCCGCCAGCACCTGGTGGGCGACCTGCTCGCCGACCGCTCCTCGGCGGCCGAGCTGCGCGCCTACAACATGCGCGCCGGTCTGCTGCGCGAGTACACCGTCATCGCCGACCACGTCCGCTCGGTCATGCTGGGGGTGGCCCGGCGCCAGACCGCGGTACGGGCCGCGGGCAGCGCGGTCGGCGGGCTGGCCACGGTCGCCGTCTACACCGCGCTGGCGGGGCTGCTGGCAGTGGGGGCGATGCCGCTTGCGGTCGCGGGCGCGGCCTACGTGGCGATCGGCCAGGGCAGGGCGGCGCTGGACCGGCTGACGTTCGCGGTGACCCGCGCCTACGAGGCGGGGCTGTACGTCGACGACGTCCACCAGGTGTGCGCGCAGACCCGGCGGCGCCTGCCGGTGCCCGGCGAAGCCGATCTGCCCGGCCCGCTCACCCGTCTGAGCGCGCACGGTGTGCGCTTCTCCTATCCGGGCCAGGACCGGCCCGCGCTGCGGGGCGCCGACATCGAGGTGCGCAGGGGCGAGGTCGTGGCGCTGGTCGGCGAGAACGGTTCGGGCAAGTCCACCCTGGCCAAGCTCATCGCCGGGCTGTACACGCCCTCGGAGGGACAGATCCGGTGGAACGGGGTGGACCTGCGCGGAATCGACGTCGAACAGGTGCGGGACCGGATCGGCCTGATGAGCCAGGACTACACCCAGTGGCCACTCTCGGCGCTGCGCAACGTCACCATGGCGGGGCCCGACGACCCCGTCGACAGGGAGCGTCTGGAACGCGCGCTGCGGCTGAGCGGCGCCGACGAGGTGGTCGCTCAGCTCGACCACGGCCTGGACACGATGCTCGACAAGCGCTTCGTGGACGGCGCCGACCTGTCCGGCGGGCAGAAGCAGCGCGTGGCGGCGGCGCGCGGGCTCTACCGGCGGGGGGACCTGGTGATCGCCGACGAGCCGACCGCCGCGCTGGACGCGCGCGCCGAGAAGCGCCTGTTCGACACGCTCCAGGCGGCGGCCGAGGACGCCTCCGTCCTGCTCATCACCCACCGGCTGGCGTCGGTGCGCCGGGCCGACCGGATCTACGTGCTGCGCGAGGGCGCCGTGGCCGAGCACGGCACCCACGACGAGCTGATGGAACTGGGCGGGCTGTACGCCGAACTGTTCACCCTCCAGGCCGACGCCTACCGGGGCCTGGTCCCGCCGACCGCGCCGCCGCGCCCGGTCTGAGTACCGAATCCCCCAGGAGGGGACCGACCACCGCGACGGCGCGGATCGGGACTCAACCCTGCGAGCTGATGAGCGGCAGTGCTTCCAATCGCTTGTCCACGATCCGGGAGACAAAGCCCGGAACGGGGAACTCCTGCTTGATTCCGGGCCATGAGGACAACATGGCCTGCACCGTTTCCGAGACGACCGCGAGGATCTCCTGTTCATGCGCGTCGAGACTGCGGGCAAGCGGCCGGAAGCTGTCCACGGTCATCGCTTCCGAACGTCTGGTGCCTCCCAGCGGAAAGGCCAGATTCGCGTCGAGTTCCGGATAGGCGGCGACGCACACCAGATCGTAGGCGGGAGAGAGTCGGGCATGATGGCCGTCCGGGTACCGGAGCGTCCAGTTCTTCAGGTGGGCATCGGCGTTACCCATGAGCACCATGGCGACGAGGCGGCGCACGTACTCGAGTACGTCCTCCTCGGGGCAGAGGACTCCGATGGCTCTTCCGATACCTTCGTAGCTGGCCCTGTCATACTTGGCATCGGTAGAGACCTCGCGGATCTGCGCGAAGTCCTCTTGGTGCACCGGCCCACCGCTGGTCCGATCGAAACGGCGCACAGCGAGCACAGAGCCAGTCGCGGTCACCACCCCACGGGGGAGGTTCCTCAGCACACCGCCCTCCTCAAGGCAGATCTCGGGGACATCGATCCCGGACCGTGCCGCCCAGCGGAGCATGGAGTACTCATTCTCGGGAACTTCGGGGAACCGCTGGTCCGCTAGTTTCACCATCCAGTCACCGCCCTTGCCGGTGGCCGGCAATACCAAAGCCTTGCCTTCGAAGCGCATGGAGAACTTGGGTTGCACGCCGGCGAAGGAGAAACGCAGATCGCCTTCGTTTCGGTGTTCACGCGTCCCATCGTGTTCGGGAAGATCATCCAGGACGGAGTCAGGTACAACCCGGACGGCTCCGGGAAGGTCCTCGCCCGCATGACAGAGAAGGACGAAATCGTGAATCTTCTTCTTTCCCAGGGATGCGGCGACCAGTTGGCGCAGCCCGCTTCCCGTCTCGGGAAGCAGACCCGCGAACCATTCCGGTACACTTCCGCTCGCCGTTCTCTGCTTGCGAGGGTCGCGCTCGAACCCCTGGCCCAGTACAGGATGGTCGGGGTCCAGGTCCTCATAGTCGAACCAGGTGTTGCCGAGCCGGTATCCGAGTGTGCCGACACGTCGCGACCCCAGATACACCTGGGCCGTCGTATCAGTCTGGTACACCGTTGATCTCCAGTCCGTCTTCGAACCATGCTTCCGGCTGAGGTCCGTCTGCAAAACCCCACAAAGCCATGGACTGCACATACCTGGCAATGACCTCGTGTATGAGATCCGCGCGGCGTCTCACGAAATCATCTCGGCGCCCCTGTTTGAGGAACTTCAGGCCGGTCTCGTCCACGCAGTGGGATCGCAGGGCCTCTTCGGTCTGTCCGTCGACCAGCAGCCTTTCCCCCCTGTCCACCCGAACACCGGGTTGCACCAGCCGGTTGGCGAGGCTCTGGTCACCGCTCACTACGGGGAGAAGGACGGACTTCCGGCCGTCCAGAGCGTCGGCCAACAGGTCCGTGTGGTCCAGGCGCTTCCCACGGTCATAGCCGTTCCGGTCCCCACCGGGGACATCGTCCAAGAGGAGTGGACGGACCGATAGCAGGCCGAGGACGTTGACTTTGGTCTGGGCACGGTTCAGAGCGGTCTGCGCCAGGTCAGGTTTCCACGCCTCGCCACCGGGCGGCAGCAGCTTGAGAAGGCGATCAGCGCTCTCCACTGGGTCGGCATGCACCGCGCTCGCGTTGCGACGCAGGGCCACCGTGTTCCCCTGTGGTGCAGCACCCCCGACCGCTCCCCGCCAGATCCAGCGGCGCAGCAACTCCGCGCCACGTCCCTGGGGCGCGCCGAAGAGCGCGGTGTAACGGGCGATCACCGGCAGGAAGAGGGAGTAGGGAAGCAAGCGTATATGGGGGATCCCCGCCTCGTCCCGCAGGAAGTTCACCGTGAGAGCGATGGCCTTCTCCGTACGTACGAACGCCTCATGGCGGTCTTCGTCGCCCTTGAACTCTTCCCGGAAGTCGCGGTCGACCGTCCCTCCGCGGACCGCCATGACGCTCTGCATCAGAACTTGAGCGGAGAAATCCCCGAAACCCAGACTCGAAACACGCTCCCGCAGGGCTTCGGGGTCCGATGGCTGCGCATCCAGGGGAGCGGAGTGCAGTGCTTTGAAGACCTCGGCACGTTTGAGCCTCTTGCCGAAGTTGTTCATCCGGTCGAAAATTTCGCTCAGCGCCTTCTCGTCATCCCCCTCGACCTCGTACATGGGGATCTCATAGGTTCGGAGCGCGGAGCCCACGGCGTCGCACCGCTCGAAGTCCTCATCGGTCAGCCAGTGCCGTTCACGCTGCCAGGCCAGCAGACGCTTGTTGTCCCCCGCGACCCAGACGGGAAGCCAGTGGTCTTCGACACGCCGACTGTGGGGAGCGGAGACGAACTTCTCCGACCGAAGGTCGTAGAAGATCCGAAACCTCTGATCGGCCGTCTCCTCTGAGGCGGAGAGCGCACCGACCAGTGTCGTGAGACGCTGCTGGCCGTCGACGACCCACAGCGCATCCCGTGCGGCAGGCACCTGGAGCCGCAGTTCACCGAAGTTGACGATCGCCGCAGGGGCGGGTTTGCGCCAGAGCAGCAGGTTCCCGATCGGGTAGCCGCGCAGGATACTGTCAAAGAGCCGTTCCGCATCGCGTGCGTCCCACCGGTAGGAGCGTTGGAACTGTGGTATGCGGACACGCCCTTCCCGTGCCCACTGAAGCAGTTGAAGGGCGTCCTCCCGTGTCACCCTCGGCCTCATCACAGCGGCCATGGCACACCCCCCTCACACACCCGATCGGCAACGGCGTACCGAGCACCCCGCCCGGTCAACGCAGATCCTTCAGTCGACGGCCATCGGACGTGGCGAAGACAGCCCAACCGTTCTGCGGGTTGCCCGCCAGCGCACTGGCCGCGCTCGAAGGCGTGGCATGCAACGCGCCGTCCTCGGTCCGCAGCGCTCCGTCCCCTTGCACGACCACTGTGTGCTCCCTGCCCAGGTTCCGCCGGTACCAGACCAACTCCTGGCCTTCCACCAACTTCCCTTCGGCCAGAAGGGGAACCAGCCCCTGCTCTCTCCCCTCCCCAGGCTGGGAACGCACGGGACGACCGGGTTCCTCATCAAGGTTCAGGAGTCTGCGCAACGTGCTGTTGGGGGTGTCGACGAACGGTTCGGCCAAGCCCTGGAGCTTCTCAAACACCTCGTCATCGATTCGGATACTGCGCACAGCCACCACCTAATTTCACTATTCACTATCACTCTATCATTTATTCAAAGTGAAAGTTTAGTGAGGCCACGGTTCACCTTCCCCGGCTCCGCGCTGGTTCTCAGGCCGGGTATGCGCGCTGGGCCACGTGGTCGGGGACAGGCAGGTCGAAGGCCAGGTCCGGGGCGGTCTCGGGGGCGCCGAACACCCGGTGGACCGGGAGCACCCCGGCCCAGACGGGCAGCGCGAGGTCCTCCTCGTCGTCGACGGGAGGGCCGGTGCGCACCTTGACGGAGGCCTCGTCGAGGGCCAGCGCCAGCACGCGGGTGGCCGCCCTCTCCTTGGGGCCGGGCGGGCGCACCGCGTCCCACCGGCCCGGGGCCAGGTGCTCGGTGAGCGCCCGCAGACCGGCGAGGCGCTCCTGCTCGTCGGTGACCGTGCGCAGCACACCGTAGACCATGGCGGAGCGGTGGTTGACCGAGTGGTGGAACGCCGAGCGGGCCAGGACGATGCCGTCCAGCAGGGTCACGGTGAGGCACGCCTCGCCCCCGGCGCGCAGGGAGCGGGCCCCGGTGGAGCCGTGCAGGTAGAGGGTGTCGCCGATACGCCCGTAGCAGGTGGGGACCACCATGGGCGTCCCGTCGGCGACGACGCCGAGGTGGCACACCAGCGCGGCGTCGAGGAGGTCGTACAGGTCGGAGCGGTCGGTTCTGGCCTTGTGCTTGGCCCGGCCGAGCCGGGTGCGTGCCGTCGTGGAGAGCATGGCTCTAGGTTAGGGAGAAGTGGATATCCCGACCATGTCCACTTCTCTCGGAAAGCAGAGGACCACTGTGGCACGTCACGTCACCGAGGCCCCCGTCCACCTGGACCGCGGCGGCGCACTCCCCCTCACCGCGCAACTGGCGAACGCCCTGCGCGAGAGCATGGCCGGGGGTCTGCTGCCCTCAGGCGAACGCCTGCCCTCCAGCCGCGCCCTGGCCGTGCGGCTGGGGGTGAGCAGGACGGTGGTCACCGAGGCCTACCAGCAGCTCTACGCGGAGGGCTGGCTGGAGGGGCGCCACGGTTCGGGCACCTTCGTCGCCGAGCACACCCCGCTGCCCGCCCCCGCCCCAGCCCGTGGGGCGGCTGCGGTGCCCGCCGGACGGCGGCCCTCACGCGGGGAGGCCAGGGACCGCGACCTGGTGGACCTGCGCCCGGGCGCGCCCTGGGTGCTGGGTATCGACCGCGCCGCCTGGCGCCGGGCCTGGCGCCACGCCGCCGAGGAGCCCTTCGGCGACGACCCCGACCCGCGCGGCCTGCCCCGCCTGCGCGCGCTGCTGGCCGAGCACCTGCGCCGGGCGCGGGGTGTACGGGTGGGCCCGGAGAACGTCCTGGTCACCAGGGGCACGGGCAACGGGCTGGACCTGGTGGCGGCCGCCCTGCTCGGCCCGGGGACGCGCGTGGGCATCGAGGACCCGGGGTACGGCCGGGCGTACGGCGTTCTCGGCGGACGCGGCGCGGAGGTCGTCCCCTGCCCGGTGGACGGCGAGGGCATCGTCACCGAAGGGCTGCCCGGAGACCTGGCCGCGGTGTACACGACCCCCGCGCACCAGTACCCGCTGGGCGGCAGGCTGCCGGTACCGCGGCGGGAGAGACTGCTGTCCTGGGCCCGGGAGAGCGGTGCCGTGGTGGTGGAGGACGACTACGACGCCGAGTTCCGCTACGACGTGGCACCGCTGCCCGCCCTGTACGGGCTCGATCCGGAACGGGTGGTGCTGCTGGGCACGCTGTCCAAGACGCTCACCCCCGACCTTGGGATCGGCTGGCTCGTCGCCGCTCCGGCCGTGGTGGAGCGGGTGGCGGCCACCCGGATCCGGTTGTCGGACCGCACCAGCGGCCCGGTCCAGGCGGCCACGGCACTGCTGCTGGAGCGCGGCGACCTCGACCGGCACCTGCGCCGCATGCGGTTGGAGTACGCGCGGCGGCGCGCCCTGCTCGTGGAGCGCCTGGGGCCGTACCTGACCGGGGACACGGCGGGGCTGCACGTGATGGTGCCGCTGTCGGCGGACGCGGTCGGCCCGGTGGCCGCCGAGGCGGCCGAGCGCGGGGTGCTGGTGGAGGACACCGCGCACGCCGGCCGGGGTAGGCCCCGGGTACACGGTCTGGTCCTGGGCTACGGGTCGGCGGACCGGTCACGGCTGCGCCGGGCCTGCGCGGTCCTGGCCGACGTGCTGGGCCGCCATGCACCCGCGTCCCGGCCCCAGAACGCGGACCGCCCCTGACTTTCCACTGACAAGTTCCCTGGAGTACACTGGTCTTTCCAGTGGAAAGTTCAAGGGGGCCGCCGTGGAACCGCTCATCACCCTCGCCACCGTCACCCTCCTGCTGCGTGCAGCGGGGGCGCTGGGCGTGCGCGCACTGCGGGCGTGGCCCGTCGCACTGCGCGGCGGGCTCGCGGCGATGTTCGCTCTCACCGGAACGGTGCACTTCGTCGGCATGCGGGGCGAGCTCGTCGCGATGGTCCCGCCCGCGCTCCCCGCGCCGGGCCTGCTGGTCACCGCCACCGGGGTCCTGGAACTGGCCGGGGCCGCCGGCCTGCTGTGGCCGCGCACCGCGCGCTGGGCCGCGGTGGGGCTGGCCGCCCTGCTCGTGGCGATGCTGCCCGCCAACGTGCACCTGGCCCTGACCGGTACGGACCTGGCCCCGCACCAGGAACTGCTGCCTCGCACCGCGATGCAGGTGCTCTTCCTGGCCGCGGCGGCCACGGTCGCCCTGACAGCCCCGCGCCGACTGCGGGGCGCTACACCCGGCCCCGCCGGTTCCA
Organism: Nocardiopsis sp. LOL_012; assembly: GCF_048060475.1. NCBI lineage: Bacteria > Bacillati > Actinomycetota > Actinomycetes > Streptosporangiales > Nocardiopsidaceae > Nocardiopsis > Nocardiopsis sp. LOL_012. Next base: position 103,069 of record NZ_JBHMIV010000013.1, read on the forward strand.
GGAGGTGACGACCGGGCGCCCGTGTTCGTGGCCGAGCGTGCCCACCCCGCCGGTGTCCAGGCGCAGCAGCGCACCGTCGCCCGGCTCCAGGCCGAGCCAGCGGGCCGCGAGCACACGCAGGACGTGGCCGTGCGCCACCAGCACGACGTCGGGGGCGTCGCCGCCCAGGAAGAGCGAGACGGTGGCCAGGACGCGGTCGGCGCGCTCACCGACCTGGCGCGCGCCCTCGCCCGGGTGCTCGGCGTCCCCCTCCGGCACGCCGTCGGTCCACAGGTCCCAGTCCGGCCGCTCCCGGCGCACGTCGGCGGTGGTGACCCCCTCGTAGGCGCCGTAGTCCCACTCCATGAGGTCGGGGTCGGTGACGGCACCCGCCAGCCCCGCCAGTTCGGCCGTACGCACGGCGCGGCGAAGCGGGCTGGTCACCACCAGGTCGATGTCGCGCCCGGAGAGCAGGGGGCGCAGCGCCTCGGCCTGGCGCTCCCCCTCCGCGGTCAGTGGCAGGTCGGTCCGCCCGGTGTGCCTGCGCTCACGGCTCCACTCGGTCTGCCCGTGCCTGATCAACACCAGTTCTCCCATGGCACCGATCCTGCCCCACCAGCGGCGCGGACGCACCGTCACCTCCCGGGTACGGCCCTGCCGGGAACGGCCCCTCGCGCCGAAACGGGACGGATTCCGTGAAAGCGGGACGGACGACGGGGGATCGTCGCTAGTCTCCTGCACATGACGCAACGCACCGTAGCCACTGACGCGCGGGGCTCGGCGCCCGAACAGGCCTCGCAGCCCCGGTTCCACAAGCCCAACGAGGACCTGGCCGCGGCGATGGAGTGTGAGCGCTGCGCCGAACTGGGCATCAGCAACCCTCCCGGATGGGCCGACCGCAGGAAGCTCGCCAACAGCCGCGAGCGCAAGCGCAAGGACCGGGAGTACCTGCGTCGGCGCCGGGAGGGACCCAAACTCAAGCCCAACCGCCCCCCGTCCCACCTCAACGGGCACCAGGCCTCGCTCCTGCACCGGGTGTGGGCGTACCTGGCCGAGCGGTCCGTGGGCGGGGACCCCGACAGCCGCCTGCTCGCGCTCACCTGCGCCCTGCGCGGCGCGGTCAAGGGGCACGCCAATCTCACCGGACAGGACCTGCGGTCCCTGCGGCTGGAGGACCCCCGCGCCGCGCTGACCGCCCTCACCTCCTCGGGCTGGCTGGACACCACGCCCGAGGAGGTGATCGACTCGGACGCCCAGAACGTGGCCCGGTGCGGCCTGCCCGACCTGGAGGGCAACCCGTGGGACACCAGCAACGGGATCCGCTCGCGGACCTCGGGCTGGGTCTCGCGCGGACTGTCGCACAAGAAGTTCCGCAAGAAGCCCAACCGGCTCCGGTTGACGGGGGTGTACCTGGCGGCGCAGGCGGACACCCGGGGGGAGATCTCCGTCCCGGTCGAGGAGGTCGTGTCGGCGTGCGCGCTGACCGGCGGCGCCGACGAGGTGGCCGAAATGGTGGCGTGGCTGGTCCGGCTCGACTGGATCGAGGAGCCCGCCGGAGACACCGCCGAGGTGCGCACGCGTCTGACGGAGCTGACCGGGCCGATGTCCCTGGCCCCGTTCCCGCCCCGGACGCCGCCCAGGGACGCCCCGGCCACCACCGACCCGGACCTGCCCGTGAGCGAGCGCGCCGACGCCCTGCTCTCGGGCCGGGAGGCGGAGGTCGCCCGGTGGGTGGCGGACTACCGCTCCGAGCACGGCCACGGTCCGAGCTGGTCGGCCCTGTCGGTGCACTTCGGCTGGCCCGTCCGGCAGGCGCCGGACCACGAGGTCTCCCAGGAGGTCTTCGCGCGGCTCCAGGAGGGCGGGTGGCTGGTGGGGATGGGCGTGCCGTTCGGGCTGCGGCCCGGACCAGCCGCGTCCTGACCCGGGGCGGCTGCTGCTGGGGCGCTCCCCGTCGCCGTGCGTCCCGGTGGGGCCGCTGTCAGAGGGGGCTGGCCCGCTCTCCGGCCGGGGCCTGGTCCGCCGCGTTCGCCTTGGCCGTGCCGACGGCCAGGCACACGGCCAGGGCGATGTACCCAGCGGTGGCCAGGGCCAAGGCCACGCCGGAGAAGACGTCGGTGAGCAGGGCCGCGAAAAGGGCTGCGGCGGTGAGGGCTCCGGCGCTGTATCCGGCCCGCACGGCGGTCGCCAGCCAGGAGGCCGCGGCCAGGTGCCCGGTGCGCCAGGCCGGGGCGGTCCGGGCCGCGGCGCGCGTCCCCGGGCCGGCCAGAGCGCCGCGTTCGAGTCCGCCTCCGATGGTGGAGACCCTGAGGCGGTGCACCGCCACCGAGGCGATGACCAGCCCGGCGGCCGAAGCGAGGAGTCCGATCGTTTCCAGCATGTGCGCCTCCTTGCGCAGAGGTCCGCGTGAGGGACACCCCTGGGACGCGGGGCGGGCACCGCCGGATCCACCCCACCCGGTTACGGATGGATACGAACCCCAGTGTCCGGTGTCCGCAAAGCCGGAGGCCGTCCCGGTGGGCACACGGGTGTGCCCACGGGACGGCCTCGGCGGCGGAGCGCGGCGGTCAGGAGTCGCGGCGCGATCCCCAGGGGATCGTCGGCTGTAGCACCGCTTCGGTGAGGGCCTGGGAGCGCAGGTGCGTGACCTGCTGGTACTCGGGGTCGGCGACCATCTGGCTGAACGCCTCCCGGCTGGGGTACTGGACGACGAGCACCGCGTCCCAGGACTGCCCCTCCTCGGCGACCAGGGCGGTCTGGCCGTCACCGGCGTAGAGGAGCTTGCCGCCGTACTTCTTGAGGAAGTGGGCGGTGCGGCGCGAGTACTCCTCGTAGGAGGGGCGGCCGTCGGGCGCGAAGCGCAGCAGGTTGAGCATGACGAAGGGGCCGCCGGGGTCGTCGGCCAGCAGTCGGGCGAGCGCGGATCCTTCGGGGTCGACGGCCATGGCTGATCTCCTTGTCGTGGTCCGAGTGCGGTGCGCCCCCGGGCAACCGACTAGTCGGTATGTATTCTGCGCCACTATCGCACACGCCCACCCCGCGCCGCGACCCCGCCCGTGTCCTGCGGGGCGGACCGAGGGGATGAGCCCCTGGGGGACACGGGCTGGCGTCGGGGCGGGGCCGGTCCTCACTGGGCGGCGGGGACCGCGACCCTCTCTTCGGCTTTCGGCCCTCCGGTCGGCGCGGTCGCGTCGGCCGGGGCGACGGGGGCGGTCTTGGTGCGCACGTGCGTCATGTACAGCACGAGGCCGACGAACAGCAGTCCGCCGACGAGGTTGCCGGCCACGGTGGGCAGTTCGTTCCACAGCAGGTAGTCGACGACCGAGAAGTCGCCGCCGAGCAGCATGCCGGCCGGGAACAGGAACATGTTCACGATGGAGTGCTCGAATCCCATGTAGAAGAAGAGCATCACCGGCATCCACATGGCGATCACCTTGCCGCCCACCGACGTGGAGACCATCGCGCCCACGACGCCGGTGGAGACCATCCAGTTGCACAGCACGCCGCGGATGAACAGGGTGAGCATGCCCGAGGCGCCGAACTCCGCATAGCCCACGGTCCGCGCCTCTCCGATCGTGCCGAGCCGCTGGCCGACCTCGTCGGGATCGGTGGCGAAGCCCGTGGTGACGATGATCGCCATGAAGAGGGCGACCATGAACGCCCCGGCGAAGTTTCCGACGAACACCAACCCCCAGTTGCGCAGCAGTCCGGTGAAGCGGACGCCGGGCCTGCGGTCGATCAGGGCCAGCGGGGCCAGGGTGAAGACGCCGGTGAGCAGGTCGTAGCCGAGCAGGTAGAGCATGCAGAAGCCGACCGGGAACAGGAGGGCGCCCAGCAGGGCGTTGCCGGTCTGCACGGTGATCGTGACGGCGAACGCGGCGCCCATGGCGAGGATGGCGCCCGCCATGAAGGAGCGGATCAGGGTGTCGCGGGTGGACAGCTTGATCTTCGATTCGCCGGCGTCGACCATCTTCCTGGTGAACTCGGGCGGGGTCAGGTAGGACATGCCTTCCCTTCGGTCTGCGGGTGTCCTCCGGGCGCCGTTGCCGAGGAGCGGGCATTCCCGGTGAGTGTGTTGTGAACGGATTTCACTGCCGTGCCCGATCCGTGGCAGAAGCGTTACCTTATACTCACAGAAACACCGTCTTAACGGTGAGCGTAGCGGCGTTCGCCGAGCACCCGGCCCTTCGGTCGGAACACCGCGTTTCGTGTGGGTCACACAGGGGTTTCGGGTGACCCCCGGTCCGCGGGCGCGGCGGCGCACGGACGTAGGTTTTCCACAGGCCTGTCACGGTTCCCGGATTTTCCTGCCATTCTTGGTCATCAACGGAACGGCCGGGGTGAATGGGAATCGCGCGCTCATGGACAAGGACGACGGCGGACGGCGAGGTGCCGAGGCGAGGCGGGGCAGGCGGCGGCTCAGGCAGTGGGCCCGGCATCCCGGGGCCCCGGCCTCCGCGCCCGCGCCCGCGCCATCCGGCCTCACGGAGCACGCCCGCCGTCTGGTCTCCCACGCCGTGGAAGCCCTGCGGCGCGGTGACGGCGTCCGGGTGGAGGCCACCCTGGCCGAGCTGTCCGAACCCGGTGCGCCCGGGTGGGGGCGTGCGGTCGGCCTCACCCTGTTCGGAGCGCTGGAGCGGCGGGTGCGCACCGCCTGGGAGCGCGGGTGGCAGCCCGCTGAGTGCGTGCGCATGGTGGTCCGCGAGCTGGACCGCACCGCAGGCGCCCTGGTCGCGGACATGGTCGCGGCGGAGCACCGGCGCTATCCACGGTCGCGGATCGCCCCCCAGTGGTCACGCCAACTGCGTGAGCTGGGCATCGGGCCGTGGTGGGGAGACGACGCCGACCACCCGCACCTGTTCGCCGAGCGGCACGGGCTCGACCGCGGCGCGACGGTGTTCCTGGCCGTGCGGGTGGCGGCGGTCCTGGAGGGCCTGCCGGAGCTTCGGCGGCTGTGCCCCCTGCCGGGTGAGGGCGCCCCGGTGCGGGTCGACGGCCGATCGGACCCGGTCAAGCTGGCACGGATCCGCGGCCTGCTGGCCAAGGCGGAGGCCACCGAGTTCCCCGAGGAGGCCGAGGCGCTGACCGGCCGCGCCCAGGAGATGATGGCCCGGCACCGGATCGACTACGCGGCTCTGTCGGCCGCCCAGGACGGGGGCGGGGAAGAGGTCGTGGGCCGCCGGATCCCGGTGGAGGAGCCCTACGAGGCCCACCGGGCCGCCCTGCTCAACGTGGTCGCCCGGGCCAACCGCTGCGAGGTGCTCTGGCACCAGGACCTGGGGATGTGCACGGTCATGGGGTATGCCCACGACGTCCAGGCGACCGGGGCACTGTTCGCGTCGCTGCTGGTCCAGGCGACCACCGCGATGCGCCTGGCCGGCCCCGTCCGGGACGGGCAGGGTCGGTCGGCCACCAGGGCCTTCCGTTCGGCCTTCCTGGCGGCTTTCGCCGACCGGGTCGGGCAGCGGCTCACCGAGGCCGCGCGCGTCGGCGAGGAGGAGGCGGTGCGCGCCCGCGCCGGGCGGGGCCGAGACCTGGCGGTGGTGGTGGAGCGGCGCTCGCAGCGGGTGGCGGAGGCGTTCCGGTCGGCCTTCCCCGGAGCCGAGCGGGCGGCCTCGGCACAGCCGTCGCACCCCCTGGGCCTGAACGCCGGGCGGGACGCCGCGGACGCGGCGTCCCTGGAGGCGCGGGAGTCGCTCTCCCGCTGAGGGGAGGGCGTTCCCAGGCGGCTGTGTGCCTGTCCTCCGCCCGGGAACGTTCCCTGTCCAGTCAGTGCGGGATGCTGACTAGAGGTTCTTCTGGTCGGTGTCCCAGTCCGGGTCGACGCACAGTCCGCAGTTGCTGCCGACGAACTGCTGCGCGGCCGTCTGGTCGCCCTTGAGCTGCCAGTCCAGCCAGGCGACGCCCACCTGGCCGTACTCGCCGCCGTCGGTCTCCTCGAAGGTGCCGTAGTGGCCGACGTCGAGGTGGCCCATGAAGGCGGGCAGGCCGGAGGGCAGGTCGTCCCAGTCGTTCAGGGCGTTCTCGTAGGCGATGTCGCTGGGACCGCCGGTGAAGTAGGCGATCGGGGCGTGCAGGTGGTCCAGGCGGTTGGGGTCGGCGTCGCTGAACATGCCGCTGTTCCAGATCACCGTGGTGTCGATGCGGGGGTCGTCGGCGACGTCGTAGGTCTCCAGACCGCCGCAGGACTGGCCCATGACCGCGATGCTGTCGGTGTCCAGGTGGCCGCGGTACTCGCTGAAGAAGCTGGTGTTGCGTCCCTCGGCCCAGTCGATGGCGTCGGTGAGCATCTCGGCGTCGGTGCTGCCGCTGCCGCCGGGGCGGCCGTTGGCGATGACCAGGTAGCCGTGGGAGGCGAACTCGGTGAGGATGTTCTCGAACCAGGTGCCGTCGGCGCGGCAGGCGCCGTTGCCCCAGGCAACAATGGGCAGGTCCTCGTTCTCGGGCAGGTCGACGGGCCGGTAGACCGTGTGGCCCCACAGGGTGAAGTGGGTGGTGTACTCGGCGTCGTAGGCTCCGGTGGTCGCCGAGGCCGGCGCCGCCTGGAGGAGGCTGGCGCCGAGGAGGAGGCCGAAGCCCACCGCGAGCGTGCGGCCGAATCGGTTGCGCGAAAGCATGGTGTGAACTCCTAGGTGAGCGGGAGGTTTTCGGAGTGTTCTGCACGCGCCGTGGCACCGAATATTCGGCATCGGACCAGCGGTGTCAACGAAACCCGTAACAGACCCGTGATCCCACTGATACATATCGGAAAGGGCGATCCCCCTCCCCAGGGGGAAAACCGATCCTTCTGAACAGCACAGACACGGAGGCCCCGCAAAATTCGCATTTATTGATATGCAGTAAATGCGGATATGGAGTCGCCGCTCCCCTGAACGGAATACGGAATCGGGTCCGGGAACCGGGTGAGGCGCCGTACCCGGACCCCACCGACCCGGGAGGCCCGGACGTGCCGCGGCACTCGGAGCCGCCGCGCGGATCGACCGCTGCCCTGTGGTGTACTGGCTCGCGATCGAACGGGGCGACGGACGGGGGCCGCATGCTGTGGGACACCGGTGCGGGTGAGGGCCGCACAGTGCGCGTCGGGGACGAGGGGATCGGCCACGGGGAGCTGCGAGCGGCCGCGGCCGCCGTCGCCGCGCGGATCACCGGGGCCGACGCCGTCGCGGTGCACGGGGAGGCCTCGCTGTCGACGGTGGTCGCGGTCGCCGGCGGTCTGCTGGCCGGTGTCCCAGTGGTGCCGGTCCCCTCCGACTCCGGTGCGGCCGAGCGCCGCCACATCGTGCGCGACTCCGGAGCCCGCCTGTGGCTGGGGCCGCCGCGCCCGGGCGCAGATCTGCCCGCCGTCCCGGTCGACCCCGCCGAACGCTCCCCGCAGGGCTTCCCCGAGCCTCCGAGCGAGGCCACGGCGCTGATCATGTACACCTCGGGGACGACCGGTCCCCCCAAGGGGGTGATCGTCTCACGCGCGGCCGTGGCCGCCGACCTGGACGCGCTCGTCGACGCCTGGGGGTGGACCGCCGACGACACCCTGGTGCACGGCCTGCCGCTGTTCCACGTCCACGGACTGGTCCTGGGCGCGCTGGGCGCACTGCGCACCGGCTGCTCCCTGGTGCACACGGTCCGCCCCACCCCGGCGGCCTACGCCGCGGCAGCGGAGGCCGGCGGCACCCTGTTCTTCGGCGTGCCGACCGTGTGGTCGCGCGTCGTCCGCGACGAAGGCGCCGCGCGGGCCCTGGCCGGGGCACGGCTGCTGGTGTCGGGCAGCGCCCCGTTGCCCGCTCCCGTGGCGGAGGGCCTGGCGGCCCTGAGCGGTCAGAGCCCGGTGGAGCGCTACGGGATGACCGAGACGCTGATCACCACGGCGGCGCGCGCCGACGCGCCGCGCCTGACCGGCTGGGTGGGTCCCGCACTGCCGGGCGTGCGGACGCGGCTGCGCGGCGAGGACGGCGCCCCCGTGGCCGAGGACGGGGAGAGCATCGGCGAGTTGCAGGTGCGCGGCGCCACACTGTTCGACGGGTACCTGGGGCTGCCCGAGGCCACGGCCGCGGCGTGGACCGGCGACGGCTGGTTCCGCACGGGCGACGCCGCCGTCGTGGACGCGCGGGGGCGGCACCGGATCGTGGGGCGGATGTCGGTCGACATGATCAAGACCGGCGGGTACCGGGTGGGTGCGGGCGAGGTCGAGGCGGCGCTGCTGGGCCACCCGGCGGTACGGGAGGCCGCGGTGGTGGGCGAGGCCGACGACGACCTGGGCCAGCGCATCGTCGCCTACCTGGTGGGCGAGGGCATCGAGGCGGCCGACGTCGTCGGCTTCGTGGCGGGGAGCCTGTCGGTGCACAAGCGGCCGCGCGAGGTGCGGGTGGTGGAGTCGCTGCCGCGCAACGCCATGGGCAAGGTCCAGAAGAAGCTGCTGGGGTGAGCGGGACCCGGGTTCACCGCCACACGGCGTGGACGAACCCTGCGGCGTGGCGGGCGCCCTGTTCGGGTGAGGCGCCGGTCAGGGCGGTACGGAACCGGCTGATGTCGGTGGGGACGCCGATCCCCCCGGGGCTGGGGACGAGCAAGGTGTCGGGCCCCTGGAAGGAGACGTCGACCCCGCGGACGACGAAGGCGAACACGAGCATGCGCACCGCCTCGTCGGGGGTCAGCGGCGCGGTGCCGTCCCCGGGGCCACCGGGGTTCCCCTGCGCCCCGTCCATAGCGGACGCACCGAACGCCCCGGATGTGCCGGACAGCCCGGCCGCCCCCGCCCGTCCGAGCCGAGCGCGGAGCCAGGCCGGTACGCACTCCTCCGCTCTGGGGAAGCGCTCCAGTTCGCGCGCGTAGTCGGCCGGGTCCGGGAGGGCGGCACCGACGGGCTCGACGCTGTGGTCGTAGTCCACGTCGTACCTGCCGGTGCGCCGCACCGTGAAGTCCATCGACATCCAGGTGCCCCGGCCCGGGCGGTAGCACACCCGCTTCATGCCGGCGGCGGCCGCCTCGACGCCGCCGGGGACGGGGAAGCGGTGGACCCTCCCGTCCGGGCCCTGGATATCCAGGGTGTGCTCGGAGAAGGCTCCGACGATCCTGGCCGTGTACACGAGGTGGCGCCAGCTCTGCGGGGCCGCCCCTACCAGGATCCGGCCCAGCATCTGGAGAAGGTCGTCTTTTTCCTGCGGACCGGGGGGTCGGGGGGTCATGTGTGCTCCGCGTCACGTTGGTGGGGTCACCTTTTGTTACCCCCTCAAAGCGCGGAACGGAAGAGGGAAAACCACCTGATACCGGTCAGTAGTGCGATCCGTCCAGATAGACCCACGCTCCGCCGTGGCGCACGAAGCGGCTGTCCTCGCGCAGTTCCCCCTCGGCTGCGCCCTCCCGGTAGCGGGCACGGAAGGCCACGGTGCCCTCGTTGTGGAAGGGGGTGCCGCCCGTGGTGGAGGTGATCTCCAGCCCCGTCCACACGGTGCGGGGGGCGGTGCCCACGCGCGGCGGCCGGGTGTCGGGGTGCCAGGTGCGCGTCAGGTAGGCGGCGTCCCCGACTGCGAAGGCGCTGTAGCGCGAACGCATCAGCTCCTCGGCGGTGGCGGCGGTGGCGGTCCCCGCGTGCAGGCGCCCGCAGCAGTCGGCGTAGGTCGCCTCCCGTCCGCAGGGGCAGGGCGCGGAGACGTCGGGGCGCGCCGGGCGGGTGCGTGGTCTGCTCTTGGCCATGGGCCCATGGTCCCAAGCGGGGACTCCTGCCGCGACCCCGCCGTGGCGGCAGCAGTCAGCGCGGCGCGGGGAAGCGGTGCTCGTTGATCGCCGTCTTCTCCCGGACGGCGGCGTCCAGGTCCACGCCCAGGACGTCGGCCAGGCGCAGCAGGTAGCAGAACACGTCCGCCATCTCCAGGCGGACCGCCTCGGCCCGCTCCGGGTCGTCCATGACGCGGCCGGACTCCTCCTCGGTGAGCCACTGGAACTCGGCCACGAGTTCCCCGGCCTCCCCCGCCAACGCCATCGCCAGGTTCTTGGGAGTGTGCGCTGGGCCCCAGTCCCGGACCTCGGCGAAGTCCTCCAGCAGCTTCTGCAGCGACGCGATACTCATGAGGCCAGGTGTACCACCGTGGTGAGGCAGGACACGCACCGCGCCCGCGACCACCGCGGGACCGGCATGCCATCCTGGAACGCATGGTGGACGACAAGCCCCGGCTGGAGATCGAGTACTGCGTCCGGTGCAGGTGGCTGCCCCGGGCGACCTGGATGGCGCAGGAACTGCTGACCACGTTCGAACAGGACCTGGGCGAGGTCGCGCTGGTGCCCGGCACCGGTGGAGTGTTCGAGGTGCGCCTGGACGGTGAGAGCGTGTGGTCGCGCGAGAGCGACGCCGCCTTCACCGACGCCGCCGAGCTCAAACGCCTGGTGCGGGACCGAATCGCCCCGGACCGGCCCCTGGGCCACTCCGAGCAGAAGAAACCCTGACCGAGGCCCTGACCGAGGGCCCGGCATGGGCCGCCGACACACCGGGGCGACGCGATCGGGTCCCGCACCACCCCGGTACCAGCCGGGCCGCACCCGTGCGGTTATCGTTCCCGGGACCGTGTGCGCAGGGCACCAGGAGACCGGCGACGGCGCCGCTGGGCCCACGCACAGCGGACGACGCATCAGGAGGCGACCGCATGTTCCAGAAGATCCTCGTGGCCAACCGCGGGGAGATCGCGATCCGCGCACTGCGCGCGGGCAACGAGCTGCGCGCTCGTACCGTCGCGGTGTTCCCGCACGAGGACCGCAACTCCCTGCACCGGCTCAAGGCCGACGAGGCCTACCAGATCGGCGAACCGGGCCACCCGGTACGCGCCTACCTGTCGGTGGACGAGATCGTGCGCACCGCACGGGAGGCCGGCGCGGACGCCGTCTATCCCGGGTACGGCTTCCTGTCGGAGAACCCGGACCTGGCCAAGGCATGCCGCGAGGCCGGGCTCACCTTCATCGGCCCGCCCGCCGAGGTGCTGGAGCTGACCGGCAACAAGGCCCGCGCGGTGGCCGCGGCCCGCGAGGCCGGGGTGCCCGTGCTGGAGTCGAGCTCTCCCTCCACCGACCTCGGCGAGCTCGTCGCCGCCTCCGATCGGGTGGGCTTCCCGCTGTTCGTCAAGGCGGTGGCGGGCGGCGGCGGCCGCGGTATGCGCCGGGTGGACACCCGCGAGGACCTGCGCGAGGCGGTGGAGGCCGCCATGCGCGAGGCCGGGGCCGCCTTCGACGACCCCACGGTGTTCCTGGAGAAGGCCGTGGTGGAGCCGCGCCACATCGAGGTGCAGGTGCTCGCCGACGGCGAGGGCGGGGTCGTCCACCTCTACGAGCGCGACTGCTCGGTGCAGCGCCGCCACCAGAAGGTGGTGGAGCTGGCGCCCGCCCCGAACCTGGACCCGGCGCTGCGCGAGCGGATGTGCGCCGACGCGGTGCGCCTGGCCGAGCACATCGGCTACCGCAACGCCGGGACGGTGGAGTTCCTGGTGGACCGGGACGGAAACCACGTCTTCATCGAGATGAACCCTCGCATCCAGGTGGAGCACACGGTGACCGAGGAGGTCACCAACGTCGACCTGGTGCAGGCGCAGATGCGCATCGCCTCCGGTGAGACCCTCGCCGACCTGGGCCTGTCCCAGGACACCATCAGCGTGCGCGGCGCGGCGCTCCAGTGCCGGATCACCACCGAGGACCCCGCCAACGGCTTCCGCCCCGACACGGGCACGATCAGCGCCTACCGCTCCCCCGGCGGTTCGGGCATCCGCCTGGACGGCGGGACGGCCGCCGCCGGCACCGAGGTCAGCGCCTACTTCGACTCGCTGCTGGTGAAGCTGACCTGCCGGGGGCGCGACCTGGAGACGGCCATCGGCCGGGCCCGACGCGCGGTGGCCGAGTTCCGCATCCGCGGCATCGCCACCAACATCCCCTTCCTCCAGGCGGTGCTGGAGGACACCGACTTCCAGCAGGGCCGGGTGACGACGTCCTTCATCGAGGAGCGCCCCGAACTGCTGACGGCGCGCCCCTCGGCCGACCGCGGCACGCGCCTGCTCACCTACCTGGCCGACGTGACGGTGAACAAGCCGCACGGGGAGCGCCCGCACCTGATCGACCCGGTCACCAAGGTGCCCGCGGTCCCCGAGGGCGCGCCCCCGGCCGGGTCCAAGCAGCGCCTGGACGAGCTGGGCCCGGAGGGGTTCGCGCGGTGGCTGCGCTCCTCCGACCGCCTCGCGGTCACCGACACGACCTTCCGCGACGCCCACCAGTCGCTGCTGGCCACGCGGGTGCGCACCAGGGACCTGCTCGCGGTCGCCCCGGCGGTGGCGCACACCCTGCCCGACCTGCTGTCCCTGGAGTGCTGGGGCGGCGCCACCTACGACGTGGCGCTGCGGTTCCTGGCCGAGGACCCGTGGGAGCGGCTGGCGGCGCTGCGCGCGGCGGCACCCAACATCTGCCTCCAGATGCTGCTGCGCGGGCGCAACACGGTGGGCTACACGCCCTACCCGAAAGAGGTGACGTCGGCGTTCGTGGAGGAGGCCGCCGCCACCGGCGTGGACGTGTTCCGCATCTTCGACGCGCTCAACGACGTGGAGCAGATGCGCCCGGCGATCGACGCGGTGCGCGAGACGGGCACGGGCGTGGCCGAGGTGGCGTTGTGCTACACCTCCGACCTGTCCGACCCGGCGGAGAAGCTGTACACGCTGGACTACTACCTGAAGCTGGCCGAGCGCATCGTGGCGGCGGGCGCGCACGTGCTGGCGGTCAAGGACATGGCGGGGCTGCTGCGCGCCCCGGCCGCCGCGACTCTGGTGAGCGCGCTGCGCCGCGAGTTCGACCTGCCGGTGCACATCCACACCCACGACACGGCCGGCGGCCAGTTGGCCACCTACCTGGCGGCGGTGAACGCGGGCGCCGACGCCGTGGACGGGGCGGTGGCCTCGATGGCGGGCACCACCTCGCAGCCGTCGCTGTCGGCGATCGTGGCGGCCTTCGACCACTCCGAGCACTCCACGGAGCTGGACCTGGACGCGGTCAACGCCCTGGAGCCGTACTGGGAAGCGGTCCGGCGGGTGTACGCGCCGTTCGAGGCGGGGCTGTCGTCGCCGACCGGGCGCGTGTACCACCACGAGATCCCCGGCGGCCAGCTGTCGAACCTGCGCACGCAGGCGACCGCCCTGGGGCTGGGCGACCGGTTCGAGGACATCGAGGCGATGTACGCCGCGGCCGACCGGATGCTGGGCCGCCTGGTGAAGGTCACCCCGTCGTCGAAGGTGGTGGGCGACCTGGCCCTGCACCTGGTGGGGGCCGGGGTCTCCCCCGCCGACTTCGAGGCCGATCCGGGCCGCTTCGACGTGCCCGACTCGGTGATCGGGTTCCTGCGCGGTGAGCTGGGCGTGCCCCCGGGCGCGTGGCCCGAGCCGTTCCGTACCCGCGCGCTGAAGGGCCGCGGCGAGGCCAAGCCGGTGCAGGAGCTGAGCGAGGACGACCACACGGGGCTGACCAAGGAGCGGCGCGCCACGCTGAACCGGCTGCTGTTCCCCGCGCCGACCAAGGAGTTCCTGGAGCACAGGGCGGACTTCAGCGACACCAGCGTGCTCTCCAGCGCGGACTTCTTCTACGGTCTGCGCGAGGGCGAGGAGCACGTGGTGGACCTGGAGCCGGGCGTGCGGCTGCTCATCGGCCTGGAGGCGGTCAGCGAGGCCGACGAGCGGGGCATGCGCACGGTGATGACCACGCTCAACGACCAGCTGCGCCCGCTCCAGATCCGGGACCGGTCGCTGGCCTCGGAGGTGCGCGAGGCGGAGAAGGCCGACCGCGACAACCCGCGCCACGTGGCCGCGCCGTTCGCCGGCGTGGTGACGCTGGTGGTGGGCGAGGGCGAGAAGGTGGAGGCCGGTGCGACGGTCGCCACGATCGAGGCGATGAAGATGGAGGCCTCGATCACCGCGTCCGTGTCCGGGACCGTCTCCCGGCTGGCGGTCGGCGCCGTCCAGCGCGTGGAGGGCGGGGACCTGCTGATCTGCCTGTCCTGACCCGAGAATCGGCATGGCGGCCCCGCACCCGGTCCGGGTGCGGGGCCGCCGCGTGTTCAGGCCCCGGCCAGTGCGACGGGGGTGGGCGCGGCGGCGCGCAGTTCCTCGGGCGCGGTCAGGTACCAGGCCTCCAGGGTGAGCTCGCTGAGCTCGTCCAGGCCGATCCCGTCGAGGTGGACGACCACCCAGCCGAACCCGCCCGCGGTGAACTGCACCTCGAACACCTCGGGGCGCTCGGCCACCAGTGCGGCCTGTTCCAGCAGGGTCTGCTTCAGCCCGACGGTGGCGGTGCGCGGCCACAGGTAGCCGAACGGCCGGTCGGCCACACGGAAGGTGGTGTAGCTGTCGGAGTCCCGGTGTGCGCACCCCGGCAGCGCCCGCGCCAGCCGGGAGAAACGGTCGATCTCAACGCCCATGGGAGCAGGTAACCACACGCCGCGGACCGGTGGGGCCGCGCCGGCCCCCGAGCGGGCGCGGCCCCGGTCTGTGGCGGGCCGCTACAGCACCGCCGTGGACAGGTGGTGGGCCAGCGCGCCGATCCCTGAGGCGAGGGCGTAGGCGGCCACCAGCCGCGCCAGCCCCGGCCCCCGACGGGGTCTGCGGTGGCCACGGGGGCGGTGGCCGGGCGAGTGGTGGCCGGGCGGTCGGTGGCCATCGCGCGGACGCCGCGAGCGGCGGCGCGGCAGCGGCGGCTTCCCCGGCGGGGGTGCCGGGCGGGCCGGGCCGTCGTCGGGTGCCTCGCGCGGACGCGGAACCGTTCCGGGACGGTCGTCGGGCCGCCGGTGGGGGTGCTGGGGCCGGTCGGGCCGGTCTCGGGCGACGATCCGGTCGGCCTGGAGGTGCATCCAGGCGGGCAGTTCCCCGTGCGCCTGGCGGTAGACGATCCGGGGGTTGTCGGCCCTCTGCGCCAGGACCCGCTCGCGGCGGGTGGGCTCGGCCGCAGGACGTCGGGAGCCGGTGCGGGTGCGGGTGAAGCGCGCACCCCGAGGCGCGGACAGCACCGCCCGCACCCCGGAGGAGACCGGCGCCGGTGCGGTCACTGCCCGGCCCCGGCGGACGTGGTGGCAGCGGCGGGGGTGAGGGTGAACTCCGCCCACAGGAACGTGCCCAGCCCCTCGCAGAAGGGAAAGCCCACCACCGCGCGGCTGCCCCAGGCGGCGGCGAGGGCGTCGACGAGCAGCAGGCCCCGGCCGCGCTCGGCCTCGGCCCACTCCTGCGGACTGCGGTCGGCCGGGATCTCGGGCAGCGTGGGCGGGTTCGGGCCGTTGGAGCGGTAGCCGTCGTCGATCACCCCGACGCGGAGGCGGTCTTCGGCGGGCATGGTCAGGGTGCGGATGACGTGGCCCTCGGGCTCGCCGGAGCGGGAGTGGTCGACGGCGTTGGCGAAGAGTTCGCTGGCGCACAGCACGACGTCGTCGGCGGTGTCGGGGGCGAGGCCGGACAGGCGGGCGAGGTCCTCGCGCAGGTCGTCGCGGAGCTCGGAGGTGTGGACCAGGTCGCCGGGGTAGAGGCGGCAGGGCCACCGCCGCCCCGCGAACCCGGCTGTGGACGTGTGGAGGGGTATGCGCTGTTCGGGCACAATGAACATGCCGATCTCGCTTTCTGGCTACACAGGGCAGAACGGGGTGGCGTGCCCTGGGGGTGTGACCGCACCCGCCAGGGCTTTCTCATGCCTCGATGACCAGCGCTAGTCCTGACGCCCGCACCGAAGGCACAGTTCAAGTAAACTTAAAGCCACAAGCATTTGCAAGTAGCTTTTGAAAGTAGCCGATTTGTCCGTTCCTGCAAGGAAAGGCATCATCAAGAGATGGCTGGCAACCCCACACTGGCGCAGTGGCAACTTGCCCAGGAACTCCGCAGGCTCCGTGGGGACCGCAAGTTCAGCGACGTCGTGACCTCCATGCGCACGGCCGCGAGCAGCCTGGCACGATGGGAGACACCGGGCGACGGCGGCGCGGTCCCCGGGGCCGCCGCGATCGAACGGCTGCTGACCCTCTACGAAGCCTCCGAGGAACTCGACCGCCTGCTCGCCCTGCGCAAGCAGGCCCGCGAACCCGACCGCTGGCAGCCCTACGACCTGGAGCGCAGCTACCGCTCGTACGCCAACATCGAGGCGCAGGCGACGTCCATCGAGATATACCAGTCACAGCTCGTCCCCGGACTCGCCCAGACCGAGGACTATGCCCGCACCGTCATCGGAGCGACGATGCGCCCGGACAGCGACCTCGACAGGGAAGTCCAGGTACGCCTCACCCGTCAGCAGGTACTGACCCGTGAAAACCCGCCGCATGTGTGGATCATCATCGCCGAGGCGGCACTGAGACAACGCATTGGCAGCGCGCGACTCATGCAGGAGCAGGTCGAACACCTCATCGAACTGGCCGACATGCCGACCGTCACGCTCCAGGTACTCCCTTACAGCGCAGGCGCACACGCCGCGCTCACTCTGGCGTCCTTCTCCATCCTGCGCGTGGACCACCATGGGCTCATGACCGTGTACCTCCAAGGCCCGTCCTCCCACATGTTCATGTCGAGCCCGGAGAACATGGCCCACTACTCAGACGTCTACAACCGTCTTCGCGCAGCCGCGATGGACGACGGCGCTCCGACCCTGGCTCTGATGACACACATCGCCCACCAGCACAGCAAGGACAAGGACCACTGACATGACAGCGACGCCCCCTCCCTCGCGCCACCCCCGTTTCCACAAGTCCAGCTACTCCCAGAGCGAAGCGGCATGCGTCGAGGTCGCCGAGGGGCCGGTCACCGGGGTCCGCGACACCAAGCACCGCGAGCTGGGCGCGCTCTTCTTCGGCACCGGTGAGTGGCGCGCCTTCCTGGCCAGCACCAAGGACGCCTGACCACTCCCCCAGCCCTACAGCACGTGATCTTGCTACCAGCGCAGGAGAACGGCCCTGATCCTGCACTGGTAGCAAGATCACACACGTTCGGGCTCTACGATCGGGTCCATGGCGGACCCGATGGAGCTCTTAGGACCGGAGTGGGGCGTCCTCCGGCAGGAGGCCGTCAGCCTCGGGCTCTCGGGCGCGCGGGTCTCACGGATGCTCGACGCGCGGGGACGTCCGGTCGCCTTCGTCAAGTCGGCCGACAGCCGGATCCGCCACCT
Organism: Nocardiopsis sp. LOL_012; assembly: GCF_048060475.1. NCBI lineage: Bacteria > Bacillati > Actinomycetota > Actinomycetes > Streptosporangiales > Nocardiopsidaceae > Nocardiopsis > Nocardiopsis sp. LOL_012. Next base: position 120,181 of record NZ_JBHMIV010000013.1, read on the forward strand.
CGTCCACAGCATCGAATCCGAGGCCGCCCGTCTCACATGGCTGGCACGCCTGGCGGTCCCGGTGCCCGAGGTCCTGGGCACCGGCGCGGACGGCGGCCGCATCTGGCTCGCGACGCGAGCACTCGCGGGCCGTCCGGCATCCGACCCCTGGCCCGAGGCGGATCGCGACACCGTCGTCGACCTGATCGCCCGCGCCACCCGTGAGCTGCACGCCACGGTCGTGGCCAACGCTCCCCTTCGATTCGACATGTCCCCGTCGTCGCTGTTTCCGGACATCCGAGAACGGGTCGAGTCCGGACTGGTCGACCGCTCGTGGGCCGCCGCGGGGCGGAAGGGACCCTCGGCGGCGGTCATACTGGCCGAACTGGAGAGCATGGTCAGCGAACTCGGTGGCGGGAGGCCCGCGGTGTCCCACGGCGACCTCTCCCTCCCCAACGTGCTCATCGACCGGTATCGCGTGTCGGGGTTCGTGGACGTGGGCCGTGCGGGGGTGGCCGATCCGCACTCCGACCTCGCGGACATGGTGCGAAGCCTGAGCAGCCACCTGAACCCCCAGTTCGGCACCGCCTCGGCGGAGAGGTTCCTGGACGTGTACGGCCGAGACAGGGTCGACCCCGACCGGCTCCGGCTGCACGACCTTCTGGAGGGCTTCTTCTAGCCGGTGCCCGAAGCCCGCACGTCCGACGGCTGAGCGCCGGGCCCGGTACACCCCTCGGCGAGGTTCTCCTCAGTACGAAACTGAGCGTCGAATTTCGCGCTGAGGAGAACCCCGACCGTGCTCCGGGGGCTACACCGGCTCCTTGGGGCGCCAGGTCCGGCCCCGGCCCGCCTTCCTTGGCTTGGCGGGCATCGGGCGCGACACGGGCTGGCCGCCGTTGCCACCGCTCCCGTCGCCGCCCTGGCCCGCGCTCTCCGGCCCGGAGGCCCTCTCCGCCGTGTCGGACGCCCGAACCGCGGGCGCTGTGCGGCGGCTCTTCACCGGGCCTGGGCGCTTGCGGAGCGGGGTCTTCGGCAGGTCGGCCGAGGCCTCCGTGCGGTTGCGCGGAGCCGCCGCCTTGCGCCGGGTCGGCGCGGCGACCGGCACCGTCTGGGCGGTGTCCTCAGGCGTGGTGTCCCTCGGCGCGGCGGGCGCGGGCTCGCCCGGTTCGGGGACGTTTCCCCAGAAGGCATTCGGTTCGACGTCCTCGCTGCCGCCCGGGGTGTCCCAAAACCCGGAGCCGGACGCCCTGCCGCCTCCGTTTCCGGGCCTGGCGGCGGGCACGGACCGGCTGCCGCTCCGGCCCGGAGCGCGGGTCCGCTTGCCCGCCTTGGCCGGGGGCTCCGACCGGTCCGGGAGACGGGTCCGCTCCGATTCCGGCTCGGTGTCCTCCGGCACAGCGGACTCGCCCGCCTCCCACACGGCCCTCTCGGAGAAGGGGGGCTCGGGCTCCTCGACCCATTCGTTGTGGTCCTCGACCGAATCGTAGTAGCGGGTTTCCGCACCGGTCTCTTCCCCGGCCGCCGCCGGGGCAGGGGCGGGGACCCACTCGGAACCGGCCAGCGCCTCGGTGAGTTCGACCGCCGTCGGCCGCCGCTCCGGCTCCCGCCACTCTTCCGGCTCCTCGTCCTCCCGCTCGTCCCACTGCTCGGCTTCGGACGAGGACGCCACCGGTTCGACCGCCCGTTTAGGCTCGTCGTAGGAGAACGCGGCGCGCTCTTCCGTCTCCGTCTCCTCCCCGAACCCGTCGAAGTCCTCGAACACGAACCCGGCCGACTCCTCCTGCTCCTCCTGGAAACGGGAGTCGGTGACGGGCCGGGAGTGGCGGTAGGCGCGGATCGCCTCCCGCACCCGGTCAGCGGAGCAGCCGGGCCAGGAGTAGTGGAAGATCGGGTTGAGCGGCGGGCTGGTCTCGACGATGAGCCCGTCCTCCTCGATCACGCAACTGCCGCCGAGCGGCCAGCGGCCCAGAATCACGGCGCTGATGCCGCGGTGCTGGCCGTGCAGCAGCAGTGCGGACAGCGCGGTCTCGTGCTCGGGCCCGGGCGTGCGGGAGACGAGGACGAGTGGGGCGGGCTCGTCGGTGGTCAGCGCCTCTTCGGCGGACTCTCGCAGTTCGTTCTGGAGCACTTCGAGCGCCTGCCGGGTGGTGCCCACCATCTGGAGGGGCTCGCAGGGGTGCCTGCTGAGCAGTTCGCGGCCCTTCGCCCCGATCAGGTGCTCGATGTCAGCCTCGGTGACCACCACGCGTGCGGTGTCCTCACCCGAGGTGTCGAGTGCGTTGAACAGCAGCCGCCGGGCGGCGCCCGCCGCACCCGCGCCAGTGAGACCCAGCCCCGGGACGTGGCCCAGTTCCACACTCACCCGGTCGTCGATGTCCTCGCTCGGGGCCGGGCGGGGCGGGGCGGGCGGCAGGGCGTGGCGGGTGGGCTTGCGCGGGAACGGGTTGCGCGGACGCGGCAGCGACAGGATGGTCCGGGGGACGCGCACACCGCCCCGGGACAGGACGTAGCCGCCGAGCAGTCCGGCGAACCCGGCGGCGAGGGTGGGCGCGGTGTCGGGGATCTCCAGGACGACGACCTGCGCGGTCTCCTCCCCGTCCTCCTCCGCCGCGGAGGCCGACAAGACCGGTACCTGCTCCAGTGCCTCCTCTCCCGGTGTCCCCTGAGCGGTCTCCCCGGCTTGGTCGGCGTCTTCGGCCGGAGCGGGCGTGCCCGCCAGGGGGCCGGTCCGCAACGAGTAGGTGAGTTCAACCCTGCGCTGGTCGGCGGCGCCGCCCTCGCGCACCTCCTGCGATCCGACCCCGGTGACGACCGTGTCGGGGGCCTTGGCCCTGAGCTCGTCGGCGAGGTGGTCGGCGACCGCCTGGGCCCGGAGCTGGGACAGGCGCAGGTTGGTCTGGACGTCGCCGCTGGGGTCGGTGTGTCCGGTGATGTGCACGGGGACGCTCGGGTCGCCGTAGGAGAGCAACAGGTCGACCACGGGTGCCAGGTCCTGGCGCATCGCGTCGGTGAGTTCGGCCGAGCCGGTCGCGAACCCGGAGACGACGCGCTCGCGCTCGGCGCGCTGTTCCCGCGGGGCCTCGTCGGGCGCGGGCGGGGCGGCCTCGTCGCCGCGCTCGGTCTCCTCGCCGTCCTGGACGACGGTGTCGGCCATGGCCTGGGTGGGTGCGGCCAGGGTGGCGCCGACCGCGGTGGCGGCGACCACCTGGAGCGGTCCCAGCGGGCGGAGCGGGCCGACGGTCCCGCGCAGGCGGGCGACGGCCTCCGCGAGGATTCCGGCCAGGTACAGGCCCCACAGGGTCCACAGTGCGACGATCAGCAGCACGGTGGGCAGCCCCGGCGGCATGCGCAGGGCGCGCAGGTGGACCAGCACGCCGGACCACGACAGGTCGAGCTGTGGCCAGGACAGGTGCCACAGGAGCAGGTAGGGGATGCCGAACAGGACCGCCGCCGCGAGGGCGATCGCACTCGTCTTGCGCAAACCTGGCATGGCCGCCTCACAGTGTTCGTGGCGTCTAGGGGACGGGTTGCGTGTAGGGCCGGGCGCTGGCGGTGGCCGCCGCGTGGGTCGAGACCAGGGGCAGGAGGGTGAAGGTGTAGGGCACCCGCGCCGTGACCGTGACGGTGTCGCCGTCCACGGTGACGGTGCCGGTGGCTCCGGAGTCGGCGAGGAAATCCTGCGCGGCGGCGGCCGCGGCGCCGCCGTCGAGCCGCACCGAGCTGGTGCCCTCCCGGTAGGCGGCCCAGTCGATCTGCTGGGTCCCCACGCGCGCGGCCTCCTGGGCGAAGGACATGGCCTGGGTGTGGCTGCGCAGCAGGCCACCGCCGTCCAGGACCAGCCCGAGGCAGAGCACGAAGGCGGCCATCATGACCACGACGAAGGCGGTGGCCTGGCCGTCGTCGGAGGAGGTTCGTCTCACGGCTGCCCCCGGAAGGTGTCCACGGCCACGGTCGAGGTCCCCCGGACGGTGATCGTGCCGGGGACGCCGAGCCCGGAGAGGTCGCCGAGGCCGACGTGGCATTCGAGCACGGCGGTGACGGTGCCGCCGGGGACCAGCCCGCCGTGGTCGAGGGTCAGGGTGTGGTCGGCGCAGCGCAGCCCGGAGCCGCCCAGGCTCTGGGCGGCGATCGCTCCGGCGCGGGCCTCGGCCTGGGGCACGCTCCGTTCCAGGGCGGCGGCGCGGGCGGCGGCGTGGGCCGCGTGGTCCGCGGTGGACCCGGCCCCCGACAGCCGCCCGGCGAGGATGACGAGCATCGCGAAGAGGAGCAGCACCGGTGTGAGGACGGTGAGCTCCACCGCGGCCGAGCCGCGGTCGTCTCGCCTGGGTGTCACGGGAGGGCCTCCGGTTCGACGAACCGTTCCACGGGGGCGGACAGGTCGTGGTGCACGTTCCAGGTCGTGCCGGGGACAAGGGACTGCACCCGCCCCTGCACGACGACGGTGACCTCGGTGGCGCCGCGGTCCACCGAGACGCTGCGGTCCAGCAGCAGCGAGCCGCCGAGTTCGTCGGCGATCGCCTCTGCGGCGGCCTGGCCGCCCGCACCCTCGACGGTGCGGGCGGCCTCCACCGACTGCCGCGCGATGGCGGCGGCCACGTGGTCGGCGTGCATGTACAGCGCGACCTGGATCACGAAGAGGACGAGCAGCAGCAGGAGCGGGGTGGCGACCACCAGCTCCGCGCTGCTGCCCCGGTCGTCATCCACCGAACGCCTCGCCGATGCTCTCGGCCTCACCCTCCACCGCAGCGGAGATGGTCGCGACGACGGCGATGGCCATGAGGATCAGTCCGGCGATCACCACGATCGTCTCGGTGGAGTAGCCGCTGTCGTCTCGGGTGAGGCGCAGGCGGGCCTGGATGCGGGTGTAGAGGTAGGCGGTGATGCGGTTCATCGGGGGACTCCCATGGTCGGTGACGGTTTCACAGGCTGAAGAGGACATGGCTGATGGCCGGGTAGCCGAGGAGGACGAGGAAGCCCATGAACAGCAGCACGACGGGCAGGCTCATCTTCTCGGTGTCGGACTGGGCTTGGGCATCGATTTCGGCGAGGAACTGGGTGCGCAGGGTCTTGGCCTTGGCGGCGAGCGAGGTGCGCACCCGGGCGCCGTCGGCCCCGGCCAGTTGCAGGCTGGCCGCGAGTTCGTCGAACTCGGAGGTGTCGTAGCGCCTGCCGAGGTCGCTCAGGGCGGTCCAGGGCGGCTGTCGGCGCAGGGCGGCGTCGCGCAGGGCCTCGCGGATACGGACCATCGCCCAGGTGTCGCTGGCCGCACTGGCGTCGGTGAGGGCGCCGTTGACGCCCGCGCCCCCGGCGAGGGAGACCACGACGAGATCGGCGAATCCGGCGAGGGTGTGCCGCATCTGCTCACGGCGCTTGCGAGCCTCGTCCCGCAGGGACAGGTCGGGGGCCAGCCACAGGACGAGGGCGAAGCCGGCCCACAGCACGGCGGCGAGGCCGACCGACAGGGACACCCCCAGCATGCCCAGGAGCGCTCCCAGGAGCGGAGGGAGGACCACCGCCAGGACCAGGCTGGTGGTCTTCTCCGCCAGGTAACCGGCCGTGTCGCGCTCGCAGACCTCCAGGTCGCGGCGGGTGCGGGCGCCTGGCAGGCCGAACCCGGACAGCAGCGGGACGCCGATCCGGCCCAGACGGGCCAGCGGGCCGCCGCTGGGGTTGCGGGCCGGGGGTTCGGCGGGCGGCGGGGCGGCGAGGCGCTCGGCCAGGGTGGGGCCGCCGAAGCGCACGGCCAACAGCAGCCACACGGCCAGGCCCACGAGGGCGCCGCCGACGGCGGCGAGGAGGAGTTCGATACCGGGCATCAGACTGCCACCTCCGTGTCGCGCCGCGGGCCCGGGGCGAGCACGCGGGGTCCGAGACTGGGCTGGGAGAGCCGGGACAGCCAGGCCAGGGCGCAGGCCCACAGGACACCGATCCCGGCGAGGACCACCTGTCCGAGGAAACCGTCGAAGGGGTCCAGGTACTCGCGGTTGAACACCAGCAGGATCACGGCCATGCCGAGGGTTACCGAGATGATGATCCGGGTGGAGGTGCGCACCCGGGCCCGGTTGGCCGCCGTGCGGACCAGCATCGCGGCCTGTTCGCGCGCGGCCTCGGACAGGGAGCCCAGCAGCACCCCGAGGTCGGTGGCGTGGCGCGAGGTGGCGCTGGTCAGGGCCGCCGCGACCAGGTCGGCGGTGGGGTTGTCGACGTCGTCGGCGAACCGTCCGAGCGCGTCGCGGGGCGGGGTGCCCAGGCGGAGTTCGTCGGCGAGGCGGACGACCTGGTCGCGGATGGGTTCGGGGGCGATGGGGATGGTGGCGGTGATGGCCTGGTGCAGGCCCGCGGCCCCGGCCATGAGGTCGCGCAGCATCTCCGTCCACGCGGCGACGGCCTCCACCCCGGCGACCTGGCGCTGGTGGCGGCGGTCGGGGCCCAGGAGGGCGGGGGCCCACCAGGCGCCGACGGCCATCAGGAACCCGCCGACCGGCCAGCTTGTGAGGAGCCAGGCCGCCGCACCGGCCGCGATCGACAGGACGAGGCGCAGCGGCCGGTGCTGCCCGAACAGCGCGCCGCGCAGACGTCCCGGTTGCGCTCCGCCCCGGGGCAGCGCGGCCAGGGCGATGGTCAGCCCGATCCCGGCCAGGGCGCCGCAGACGGCGACGATGACGGTCAGTGTCATCGGACCCACCCCCCGACGCCCATGTCGGTGTGGAGGACCGAGGCGTCGAACCCGGCGGCGGTGAGGGCGTCGAGGGTCTCGGAACCCGGCGGCGCGGCGGGCAGGCGCTCGCCCGCGCGGTTCCTGCGGTAGATCTCGTTGGAGATGACGCTCTGCCCTTCGGCTCCGACCACTTCGCGCACGCTCGTCACCATGCGGCCGCCGGTGGGGAGCGCGGAGACGTGGATGACCAGGTGGACGGCGGCGGCGACCAGGGAGGCGGTGGCGTCCAGCGGAAGGCGTTCGGCGGATTGGGCGGCGTAGGCGCCCAGCTTGGTGAAGGCCCCGGCCGAGTCCGCGGCGTGCAGGGTGGTGAGGCTGCCGTCGTTGCCCTGACTCATGGCGTTGAGCAGGGGGACGGTTTCCTGTCCGCGGGTCTCGCCGACGATCACCCGGTCGGGCGACATGCGCAGCGCGGCGCGGACGAGGTCGGCGATGGTGATGGCGCCGACGCCCTCGATGTTGGCGGGCCGTGCCTGGAGGGCGACGCAGTCGGGGTGGGCGTCGACGTCCTTGTCGAAGCCGAGCTCGAAGACGTCCTCGATGGTGACGAGCCGCTCGCTGGGCGGGATCTCCGAGGCCAGGGCGCGCAGCAGGGTGGTCTTGCCGGCGCCGGTGCCGCCGGTGACCACCATGTTGCGCCGGGACAGGACGGCGGCCCGCAGCAGGGCGACCAGGACGGGGTCGAGGGTGCCGAGCCTGCGCAGGCGCTCCAGGGAGGTGCGGCTGTGGCGGTGGCGGCGGATGGACACGGCGGGTTCGCGGGCGACCTCCATGACCGCGTTGAGCCGCTCACCACCGGGCATGGGCATGTCGAGGATGGGCGCGCCGGGGTCGAAGCGGCGCTCGCCGCTGTCGGACTCGGCGGCGATGCGCCGGATGAGGGCGATGAGCTGCTCGGGGTCGTCGAACAGGGGCGACTTCTGCTCGCGGCGGCCGTCGGCATAGCGGACCCACACGCGGGTGCCGTTGACGTTGATGTTCTCGATCTCGGGGTCGTCCAGGAGCGGCTGGAGCGGGCCGAGGCCGCTCACCTGGGCGAGGACGCGGCGGGAGACTGCGGCCTCGGCGGCCGGTTCCAGGACGGGGCGGCCCTGGGCAAGGGCCTCCCCGGCGGTCTCGTCGAGGATGCGGGCGATGACGCGTTCGGCCTCGCGGCGGTAGTCGACGTCGGAGACCTCGCTCTCGCGCAGCAGTTCGCTGAGTCGGCGGGTGGCCTCGGCCGCGGTGCGCTCGACCAGCGCGTCCTCGCGTTCGCGGTGACCGCGTCCGTGGTCGAGGAAGTCGTCTCCGAAGGTGGCCTCGATCATGCGGCGGCCTCCGTGCGCTCGCGCGGCCGGGCCGTGTCCTGGACCAGTGCGCGCGCCAGGGACGCCGCTGTCTTGAACAGGGGCCTCTTCTGGGGGCGGCGCAGGTTCCTCTCGCCCCGGAGGAAGGCCGCGCTCTTGGGGTCGGCGGGCAGGCGGCCCCACACGGGCATGCCGACGGCGTCGGAGATCTCGGTGGTGGAGCGGTCGCCGCCGCTGATGACGGTGCGCAGTCCCGGCAGGGTCTCGAAGAGGTGGGCGGCCGACTCCTGGAGGCGGCGCAGTTGCGCGAGGTCGTCCTGGGCCACGAGCAGCGCGGCATCGGCGTGCGCGGCGAGGTGGGCGGTGGCGCTGCGGGGCGCGAGCCGTCCCAGGTCCAGGACGGTGACGGGCCCGTCGGTGGCAGCGAGCGATCCGGCGTTCTGTGCCAGCAGGCGGACCGCGCCGTCGGCGCGGTCGGCGGAGGCGGGCGCGGGGCAGACGGGGAGTCCGCCGGGCAGGGCCTGGGTGTGGCCGGCCGGGCCGCCGCCGTCGTAGCCGCCGGAGGCGCCGTGGCGAAGCGCGGCGGCCAGGTCGGTGAGTCCGGGTGAGGACGGCAGTCGGCGCCAGACACCGATGTCGCCGCCGGAGGCGTCGGCCTCCACCAGCACGGCTCCGCGCTCCTCGGGCCAGACCGCGGCCAGGGCCATGGCGGCCAGGGTGACGCCGGGCGCGCCACTGAGGGAGAACAGGGCGACGGTACGGGGCATCACGAGTCACCCCTGGGCTTGACCTGTGCGAGGGCGATGTTCTCGGTGGCGGCGGCGGTGGTGACCTCGGCGGCGTCGAGGGAGGAGACGACGAGTTCGACGACCACGGAGCCGTCACTGGCGGCGGGCTCCACACTCTGGATCGTGGCGGGATAGGCCTCGACCCCCCGCTGAGTCTCCTCGGGGCCTTCGGCGATGACGACGACGGACACCTCGGCTCCGGGGCGGAGGGAGGCGGGGAAGTCGCCGGGCTCCAGAGCGGCCCCGATCACCGCTTTGTCGGCCTCGGGGTACTCCGCGGGCCCGATCGCGGTGCCGGGGAGGAGGGAGCCGTCTGCGACGGGGACGGCCAGTGTGCGGCCGAGGACCTCCTCCAGTTGCGCCTCGGCCACGACGGAGACGCCCTCGGGCACGGCGATCCTGGCCACCACCAGGTCTTGCGCGGTCACCACGTGGCCGACGGGCAGGTTCCCGTCGGCGATGAGGACGCCTTGGGCCTGGTCGGTGCCCTGGACAGCCGTGACCCCGGCCAGGGCGCCGGTCGTGGCCAGGGCCAGCCCCAGCACCACCCAGCGCCAGCGTTTGGGCCCACCGCCCAGGAGCCGTACCTGGGGCGGCGGCGCGCCGGTACTGGTCCGGGGGCCGGGGACCGTGCTTGTGCCCACCATGTCGGTTTCCTCCGCTGCCTCGTCTTTGTGTCAGCGTCCGGACTCGGACACCAATGACTGTGATTCCTCGACCTCGACGGTGATCTGTGCGGCCGTCGCGGCCGTGTCGAGCGTTCCGGACGCACCGTCGGAGAACTCCCAGGCCACGTCCCAGGTGACGGCTGCGGTGACGGTGTAGGCACCGCCTTCCTGGGCACCGGAGGAGACGGTGTAGATGTGGCCGCAGTCGGGCGAGGCCGAGTCGGGGGCGTGCGCGGCCGGGTCGTAGGGGGTCCCGGGGCCGTCACAGACGATCTCGGTGCCCTCGCCCATGGTCCACGTGGTCTGCGCGGGGGTAGCGGTGAGCTCCAGCGACCAGCCGGGGACCGCTGCGCTCGCCGTGGCCGGAGCCCAGGTCTGCTCGTCGATCCACAGCCAGAGCGGGGTGTGCACCAGAACGAGGGAGCCCTCGGCGGGCGAGGTGGCGATCACGGGTTCGGGGAGCTCGAAGGAGTCCATGGACTCCTGGATGAGTGTGACGGGGTCGGTGCCGGGGGTGGCCGCGTCCTCCTCGGCGAAGACGGCGTCCCAGTCGATCGCGTCCCAGTCGACGGCGTCCCAGTCCACCGAATCCCAGTCGACAGCGTCCCAGTCCACGTCGGCGTAGGGGTCGTCGGGGTCGACGGCCCCGGTGCCGCCCCCGCCGGTGCTGCCGGAACCTCCCTCCGAGCCCGGGGTGCCGCTGTGGTGGTTCCACCACTGCAACAGGATCGAGCATCCGTCGCCGCCGCTGCTGCCGCACTCGATCTGTCCCAGGAAGGACGGCGAGCCCGCCGTGTCCGCGTTCGCGGAGGACACTGTTCCCAGCATGACGACCACGACCGTGAGCGAGGCCGCGCCTGCGCGTCTCAACATGTTCCCGGCTCCCAGATCCGAAGGTCGGACACGCGCCAGGCGAGTCCGTCGTGTATGAGTCGGGCCTCGACCAGTCGCGGTCCCACCCCGGCGGCGGGCTGCGAGGCGAAGCCCCACGAGGTGTCGTCGAGGCAGTCGGTGACCTGGGCCCTGTCGGACGACTCGACGAGGACCTCGGGGGCGAGGACGGGTTCGCCGGAGACGTCGGCCCCGGCCGTGACCGCGCCCTGGAGCGCCTCGGTCATGAGGGCCAGCGCGCCCCCGACGGCGTGGCGTTCGAGTGCGTCGGAACCTCCGCTGCCCTCGTGGGAGGCGGTGACGACCGCGTCCCACATGCCGGTGTAGGCGGCGAGGGCGGCCTCCTCTTCAGGTGTCCCCGCCTGCGCGGGGGCCGGGGAGGCCGAGGGTCCGGGCAGCGCAGTGGCCCCCTCGGGGGCCGGTGCGCACGCGACGGGCAGGAGGAGCGCCAGGAGGCAACCCGGGACCACCGCGTTCCGTCGGGCGGTGGAGGTCCTGGATCTCATCACAGACGTCTTTCCGTTCTGGTGGGACCTCTTGGGAACGAGTCCGCTGACGGGGTTCCCGTGGATGATTCGGAGTACTCGCGCCACTGCGGCGGGCCCGGAGATGGGCGCACACGCCCGATGGACCGGACACCACACACCACATGTGGTTTTGATTGGTCTTGTGTGAGCTTATAGAAGCATCGGACACGGAACAACCCGCACAAACGGAGACCCAAACCACAAGAGAGCAACAATATGCGGGCCAGGCTAAGAAAACGTAGAATCATAGGATGAATTAAGCCGCACTTCGGCGGACTAGTCGGTGTGGTCAGCGGTCCATCGTGGGCTCAGTGCGGTCAGACCGTGAGGACCCGTGCCCCCGAGGCGGTCAGCTCCTCTTTCAGATCGAAGGACAGACCGCTGTCGGTGATGACACGGTCGATCTCCTCGACCCCAACGACCCTAGCGAAGTGGTCACGACCGACCTTGGTGTGGTCGGCCAGCAGAACGGTCCGACTCGCGGAACCGATCATCGCCTGTTTGACCTGTGCGTCCGCCAGGTCAGCGGTGGTGACCCCGCGTTCGGCGGAGATACCGTCTGCGGTGATGAAGGCGACGTCCACATAGGTCTCCTCCAGAGCACGCAGAGCCCACACGTCCACGGTGGCCCGAGTGCGTGCTCGCAAGCGTCCGCCGAGCATCATGAGGTCGATGTTCTCGCGTGGCAGGAGGGAGAGCGCGGCCAAGGTGGAGTTCGTGACCACGGTGAGCTCGCGGTCGTTGGGGAAGAACTCGGCCAGCTTAGCGACGACCGCACCGGAGCCGAGGAGAACGGCACCGTTCTCGGGGAGCTCGGCCAGCGCGGCCTTGGCTATCCGCTCCTCTTCGGCCAGGGCCTCGTTACGCGGACCCGGTGGGGCCTCGAAAGCGAGCCGACCGACAGGGATGGCGCCACCGTGCACGCGGCGCAGGACAGCATGGCGCTCCAGAGCGGTCAGATCACGCCGGATGGTCTCGTAGGTGACACCGTACTCAGCGGAGAGCTGCGCGACATCGACCCGCCCCTCCTTGCGGGCGCGCTCCAGGATGAGGCTCTGACGCTCCTCCGCGTACATGTGGTATCACCTGATTTTCATTCTCGGGGCCATTGACACCCACGCAAAGGCCTCAGTATATGAAGGACCCTACCCAGTGGCAGGCGTCCTGAGCTATTGCGGTGCGGGAAAGGGCAGGGCAACGGAGCCGACCAGGCGTTCGGGACCAGGCAACGGCAGCAACGGGACGGGCACCCCACAGGCAGGGAGGCGAGCGAACCGAGAGGCAGCCCTGACATAGGCGAGGCCGCCCGAAGGGCCGGAAGCGCGCACGAGGAGGCCCGGTGCGAGAAGGCGATGGCGGCGCGGAACCGCCCGTGGGGTTCAGGCCTGCGACAGGAGGGAAACGTGTGCCCGAAGCGCCTCGGACACCTTCGGCGCCAGGCTGGCACTGGTGACGAGACAGTCCACCTCGTCGAGGCGCGCGAACCGGAACTCCCGGTCATTTCCAACCTCGGCCCGATCGGCCAGCACCACAATCTTGCGTGCCGTGTCCATCATCGCCCGCTGGCACCTGCCCTCGGATGAATCCCCGCTGGTCAGGCCACGTGAGACGGAGATCCCCTCAGGGGCGACGAAGGCGATGTCCGCGCTAAGCCCCTCCAGCTCCCTGGGTACGGCCAGAGTGGCACCCGTGCGGCGGTGCAGAGGACCACCTGTGAGATAGAGCGTGATGTCACCACGGTCAGCCAACAGCAAGGCCGAGGACACGGAATTGGTGACCACGGTGTAGCCGCAACCGAACGGCAGCCGGGCCGCGAGCAGCTCGGTGAGCGTACCGGCGCCCAGGAGCACGACCCCCTCGCCGGGAAGCTCGGCAAGCGCGGCCTGGACGATCCTCTCCTCTTCGGCGGACCAGTCGCCGACCCTGCGCAGCGTGTTCGAGGTGGTGGGCCGCTCTGAGGGGTGCTGGGTCCCCACGCCACCGACGACACCAGCGCAAACAACCACGTCGGCCTCCCCTGCTCCTCGACCGACGGCCCATGGGGCGGCTCCACACCGTTCTCCGCGGGCTCCACCGCGCTGAAGAAGTGCCATGATCCACCGCTTCGCCAGGCCACTCGGATGCCATTTTTTATCACGGCCCACAATCCACTCGCAACGGCTCACACCAGGCTTCTGGGGTTAGAGAGACCACCCAGAGCAGCAAAGGTGCCACAAGCCACGCCCCCGATCGGATTGGACGATCAGAAAGGCCGAGGTCACAGGCATTTCAGCCCTGCCGAGCAAGGAATCCTCGGATGGATCCCCACCGCGACCGTGACTCTGATCGCATTCGGCCGCCCGCAACGGCCCCTCTCCGAACCGGCGAGGCCGACCGCATGAGCCATGGGGAGAAAGCCACTCCGACATCTAGTGCAAGTAGGCACCAAGCACCCACGAGCGTACACAGTGACCCCGAGCCCCGCTTTTATCACAGTTTCAATACAGAATCTATGTGCGGGAGTGAAAACAAAAAAAATTCGCTGGGCCTTCCCCGCCAAGACATGTTACTGCTAAGTTCATCAACTCTCTGGCCTCATCAGTGCTGGTGCCAACGGAGACGACTGACCGCAGGATGACCCGCCCCGTGCCCTGAACACGAACAGCGGGTGAAGGGGGGTGACTTGGTGTGCCTCTAGCCCACGACATGGACCACGGCCCCCGCTACCTCCTCGCCA